>JAUMXF010000037.1 GCA_030529235.1 Pseudomonadota bacterium | reverse complement strand
TGAACCGCTACGCGCCGGGCTGGGACGTACCCACCTTCATGCCCTGGCTGCTGCGTCTGATATACTGAAAACGAAGCTTCAGTCCGCTTTCTCCAGCTGGCGGCGATGATTTTTCCACAGATTCCACAGGGTGCCCTTGGACCATTGTCCTTCCCCTGACAGGGTGGGCACCCGTTCCTCCCGGAAAATATGGCAGATGCGGGCAAAAGACAGGCCCCTGGAGCGCATGTCCCGGACGCGTTCCAGAATCTGCCGCTTCAGTGGGGTGAGAGGCCGGGGACGGGCATGCTCCGGGGCTTCGCCCGCTCCGGAAGACAGAAGTTCCTCCAGTCTGGATACGGCCTGAACAAGAGCGTCCAGCCGTTCCTCCTGTCTGGCCAGCGTATCCCTTATCACCGCCATGTCTTCGGCCAGCCGGGCCACAACACGCTGCTCCCGCTCCGAAAAACGGGACAGGGCTTCATCCCGGATGTTCCGCTTGCGCTCAGCGTCGCTGCGCCAGGTCATGGGTCTAGAACTTCCCGGCCACGCGCACTCCGCCGATGCTTTTCTTCAGATGGCGCAGCATGAGCACGTTGACCATTTCGGCTTCAGTCATGTTGTCCAGATACTCCCCGGATTGCAGCAGTTTCTTGAAAGGAGCGGACTTGACGGCGGAGTCTCCGGACTGGCCGAGGGCCCGCAGGTGCGGCTCGATCATGCCGCGCAGCTTTTCCGGGCCATCGGCGCGCAGCGACCGGTACAAGCCGGTCAGTTCCTCGGCCGAGGGCAGCCCTCCGGCTTCCAGCACCAGAGTGAAATCTCCGGCAAACCGCTTGATGCCGCTTACGATATGGGCGGGCTTGACCATGTTTATCCCCGCCCAGCCCGCGTTCAGCCACTTGAAGGTTCCCGCCCGGATCACGCCCCGCTCCGTATCGGACACCAGCACCAGTGCTGAGTGCGCGCTGTACATGTAGGAATCGACCCAGCCCAGCCCGGTCTTGTTCAGCCCTTTTTCGCCGGAATAGAGATAATTCCAGTCCGCGTCGCGGCCGACCACACATCCCTTGTGTCCCACCTCCGAGGGCTCGGCCTGCACGGAAACGGAGACGAGCACCGGGCCCGACGGACCGGGAAAAACGGCCACCGCCACATCCTGCGTGTATTGGTAATAGCCGCCCGTATGGGCGTCGGGGGTAATGGTCACCCGTTCGGAGCCCCGCGCCACGAACGCCTCCCCCGTATCCAAGGCCCGATGGAGACGACGCAGTTCACCGGCGGTTTCGGGTGTTGTCAGCGTCTGCTCCATAACGGACGAAGGCATGACCACATAACCCGGAATATCCGGATTGTAAGCGTACCGCGCCACCTTCCCCAGATCTCCCTTCAGCTCGAAGGAGTGAAACGCCCCAGTGGCCTCGTTCCGGTTTTCCATGGTCATGCTCGACCCGGAGGCGGCGGAACGCACGAAATTGACGAGGGCTGAGAGCTTCTCCGGCTCCACCTTTTCCCGGTCGGCCGGGATGGTCAGCGCATATTCGAGGGCCGGGTACAAATTCTTGGGCACGGCCTGCATGGCCGGGACGGAAACAGAAGACGCCAGCAGCAAAGCGGCGGTGAATACCAAAAGACGAATGAGCATGATTTTTCCAGATGATGAATGTTTCCCGTCTCCGGGCAAAGCGGCCGCAGCCGGAGCGGCCTCGTCCGTGCGCCCGGTTCTTGGCACAGTGCGGGGGCGGATTCAAGAGCGGAAAATCCGTCCCGCGCCCACTTCTGGACGAACACGCGGCCGTAACGTAGACAGAATCGAAGACTGAAGACTACCTGGTTGGAGCAGAATGCCGCCGCGCAAATATCCTCCGGATTTCATGCCCGAAGGTTTGCAATTTATCGAAAGAATGACAAAAAGACCCGCGTGCTCAAAAAGGTAACCGCACAATCCGGACATGAACGCATCCCTGACCATTCACCAGACCTCGCCATCGCTGTCCATGAGCCTCGGCGGCACGCTGGACCTGCATACCACCCCGGACATTCTGCGCCGTCTGGAAGGGCTCGGCCGGTCCCGGAGCGGAGAAATCCGCGTGGACCTGGGGCAGGTGGAACGCATGGACGACTGCGGCGCTCTGGTCATCGTCCATTTGCAGAACATGGCCACGGCCCGGAACTGCGCCCTGCATCTGGACAACATGCCCGGGCACGTCCGGGACCTGCTGAAATTTCTGCGTCTGGACACGGAGCAGCCCCCCCCGCCCCGCGACGCCCGGGTGCAGGGCTGCTCACCCGCTTCGGCGCCAAAACCCTGGAGATGGTGGACCAGATTTCCACACACACCCTCTTTGTAGGCGACCTGACTCTGACCCTCCTCTCCCTTGTGCGCCATCCCGGACGTCTGCGTCTGGGCGATCTGGTCAGCTACATGCAGCGCGTGGGCGTGGACGCCCTGCCCATCGTGGCCCTGATCAGCTTCCTGATGGGCCTCATCATGGCCTTCATGTCCGCCGTGCAGTTGCAGCAGTTCGGCGCCAACATCTATGTGGCCTCGCTGGTGGCCCTGGCCATGGTCAGGGAGCTCGGCCCCATCATGACTGCCATCATCGTGGCCGGACGTTCGGGATCGGCCTTCGCCGCCGAAATCGGCACCATGAAGGTGTCCGAGGAGGTGGACGCGCTGATCACCATGGGCTTCAGGCCGACCATGTTTCTGGTGGCTCCCAAGGTCATCGCCTCGGTGCTGGTCGTGCCGCTGCTGGCCATGTATTCCAACCTGTTCGCCATCGCCGGGGGGCTGCTCATCGGCGTCACGGCTCTGGACCTGACGCCCAGCGCCTACATGATCCAGACCATGAACACGCTGAAAATTTTCGACATCGGCTGGGGATTCTTCAAAAGTGCCGTCTTCGCCCTGCTCATCGCCTCCGTGGGCTGTTTCAAGGGCTACCAGGTGCGCGGCGGTGCGGCCAGCGTGGGCAAGGCCACCACCTCTTCCGTGGTCACGGGGATTTTTCTGGTGGTTCTGGTGGACTCCATTCTGGCCGTCATCCTGAGGTACTGGCGGCCATGAAAGACGTCATCACCGTGCGCGGCCTGACCATGGGCTTCGGAGGCCGGACCATCATGGAAAACCTGGATTTCGATGTCCGGGCCGGAGAGGTCTTCGTCATTCTGGGAGGCAGCGGATCGGGCAAGTCCACCCTGCTCAAGCATCTGATCGGCCTGTACAGTCCGCTGGCCGGGCGGATATCCATCGCGGGCATCCCGCTTGATCCCGACAACACGGGCAGCTACAGGCGCATTCTGGACCGCATCGGCGTCATGTATCAGGGCGGCGCGCTCTTTTCGTCCATGACGCTGGGAGAAAACGTGGCTCTGCCCCTGACCGAGTACACCGCCCTCAGACCGGACGCCATCGACCGGCTAGTCAGCCTCAAGCTGCGGCAGGTGGGACTTGAGGGCTTCGAGCACCATCTGCCCGAGGAGCTGTCTGGCGGTATGAAAAAACGCGGCGCCATCGCCCGGGCCCTGGCTCTGAACCCGGAAATCATTTTCCTGGACGAACCGTCGGCCGGGCTCGATCCCATCAGCTCCGCCGATCTGGATGTCCTCATCCTGCGCCTGAACCGGACCCTCGGCACCACCTTCGTGGTGGTCACCCACGAGCTTCCGTCCATCTTTACCATCGCCGACCGGGTCATCGTGCTGGACAAGCCCAGCAAATCCATCATCGCCGACGGCGATCCGCGCCAGTTGCGCGACAACAGCCCGCACGCCTTCGTGCGGCAGTTCTTCAACCGACAGCCGGAAATGGAGACATAATGGCTTCCGCCCGCATCAATTTCACCGTGGGGCTGTTCATGACGGCCGGTCTGGCCCTGGCCACCGTGGTCATCATCTGGCTGGGCATGAGCTCTTTCATGCACCGGGGCGAGATCTTCGTGACCTATTTCGACGAATCCGTGCAGGGTCTGGGCGTGGACTCCCCGGTCAAGTACCGGGGCGTGCCCGTGGGCCGGGTCAAGAACATCCGCATCGCTCCGGACTATCATCTCATCGAGGTGGTCATCACCATCGATGACGAACACACCGGAGACGACAGCCGTTTCGCGGGCAGCGAAGCCTCCCTGGCCAGCGCGGGCATCACCGGGATCATGTTCGTGGAAATCGACAAACGCCGGCCCGGCGCGCCGGATCTGTCCCCCACCCTGAGCTTCAAGCCCGAATATCCGGTCATCGCTTCCCGGCCGTCGGACATCAAAAAATTTTTCCGGGAAATCGATGACATCGCCATGAAAATCCAGTCCATTGATTTCAAAGGCATTTCGGATCAGGTCATGACCGCGGTGGAGACATTCAACTCCACGCTGGCCGATGCCCGGATCGGAGCCATTTCCTCGGACATCCGGACTCTGCTGGCCAGCATCAACGCCGCCGCCAATCCCAAACGCATGGAAACCATGGCCCGCAACATGGAAGGGACCATCCTCGCCTCCCGCCGGTTCATGGAGCAGGCCACGGACGACCTGCGGCGCATGGAAGGCATTCTCGGACAATTCCAGAGCGTTCTCGCGGACAGCGGTCCGCATATGAACGCCACCATGTCTTCCCTCGCTTCCGCGGCGGCCAAGGCCGACGGCTTCGTGACCCAGGGGCAGATGACCATGCTGCAGATGCAGGCCACCATCAAAAACTTGCAGGAGCGCCTGACCATCACCGCCGAAAATCTGGAAAACACGTCCGCCGGACTGAATGCCGTCATCAATGACATTCAGGACCAGCCATCGAGGATCATCTTCTCGAAACCCCGAAAGCCCCGTCCAGTGGAAGAATAGGAGCCAGCCGTGCGCCGCGTCATTCTCCCAATCCTGATTCTGGCCGTGCTGTCCGGGTGCGCGACACACACATCCGCGCCGGACACCCGCTATTACACCCTGGAGTATGCACCACCCGAAACTTCCGGGCAGCCGGTGCGGGCGGTCGTGGCGCTGAGCCATTTCGGGGTGGCCCCTGAATTCAACACGCCCAAACTGATCTACCGCGATCTGGCCTTCGGCCGTCAGGACTATCCCTATCATCAATGGCGGGCCGCACCGCAGACGCTGCTCATGGACTATCTGCGCCGGGACCTGCGCCAGAGCGGCCTC
Source organism: Pseudomonadota bacterium (assembly GCA_030529235.1). Taxonomy (GTDB): domain Bacteria; phylum Desulfobacterota; class Desulfovibrionia; order Desulfovibrionales; family Desulfomicrobiaceae; genus Desulfomicrobium. Next base: position 14,391 of record JAUMXF010000037.1, on the reverse strand, counting down.
TTTCTGGCCGTGGTCGGACCGGGCTCGTCCCTGCCTCCCACGCACCAGCTGGAGGGTCTGCTGGAAGAATGGATGGAAGTGGACACGGACCGGCACTGGCTGGCCAGCGCGGCCCTGACCGTCACTCTGCTGGACGCGCGGGCCGGAGACGCCACGGGCATGGTCCTGTTCCAGAAAACCTACCGGGAGTCCGAACCATGCGTGCGGAAGAATCCGGCCTCCGTAGCCGAAGCCATGAGCCGGGCCGTACAGAAGATGTCCGGCCGGATCATCATTGACGTGCATGCGGCCATTGCGGACAGAAAACCCGGAGGAAAACCATGACCTTCTCTCCCGCCTGGACTCAGGCCACGCCGGGCGATCTGCCCGTGGTGCTTTCCCTCATGCGCGCCTTCTACGCCGAGGAACGGCTGGATTATGACGACGCCCGGTCCTCGAAAGCCTTGGGGGAGCTTCTGGCCGGGCCGGAACTGGGAGCCGTTTTTCTGCTGCGGCGCGAAGCCGGGGCGCAGGGCTATCTCATGCTGACCTTCGGCTTCAGTCCCGAGTTCGGCGGACGGTTTGCGCTGCTGGACGAGCTTTATCTCGCTCCGGATGTCCGGGGGCAAGGCCAGGGCAAAGCCGCCCTGGCCCACGCCGAAGCCTGGGCGCTGGGCCAAGGGGTGCAGACCACCCGGCTTGAAGTCACCCGGCATAATGCGAAGGCCCTGTCCATCTATCTGAAATACGGATATCAGGACGACGGGCGGCGTATTCTGACCAAATGGGCCGGTTAGCGCCGCACCCGTGAAAGTGCTTGGCAGCCGGCGGATTCCGGCCCTGCCCAAAAAATTTGAGAAGGTTCTCCCTGCCGGTTCTTCACTCTACCGCCGCACGCAACGGCTTTTCCCGACAAGAGAGGCGCCCTGTGACAATACCGACCGTTCGCATGCACCTGTGGCTGGAACTGGGCGAAAGCGTCTATTTCGGCATGGGCCGGGCCATGCTTCTCGACAGAATCGAGGAATACGGCTCCTTGCGCAAGGCGGCGGAGTCTCTCGGCATGTCCTACCGGGCCGCATGGGGAAAACTCCGCAGCACGGAGAAGGTTCTGGGAGAGGCCCTGGTGGAAACCGTGGGCGCCAAACGCGGTGGATATCGCCTGACACCGGCGGGCCGCCGGATCCGGGACAATTTCAGCACCTGGTTCAAAGCCGTGGAAGAAGCCGCCCTCATCCAGGCCAGACATATTTTCGGCAAGGAAGTGCAGAGTTACGCGGAAAGAGAAATGTCGGAGCATCCGGACGAAATGCCAAATCCGTAAGGGCCACCGGGCTGAAAACGCCGTAAACCGTTGTTCTGCGGGATTCCCTGTATCTGACTTGCGAACACAGTCCAAACAAAGAAACCCTTCCCCGGATTCCCGGAGAAGGGTTTCTGCGTTCACGGCGCTCCGCCCCTACTTCAGATACCTGAAGAACTCGCTCTCCGGGGTGAGCACAAACTGGGTCTGACCTTTCATGGTCTTCTTGTAGGCGTCCATGGTGCGCACGAATTCATAGAACTCGGGGTCCTGAGCCAGTGCCTGAGCGTATATCCCGGTGGCTGCGGCCTCGCCCTCGCCGCGCAGGGCCTCGGCATCGCGCTGCGCGTCGGCCAGCATGACGGCCCGCTTCCTGTCCGCCGCCGTGGTGATCTTCGCCGCTTCCTCGCGTCCTTCGGAACGGTACTGCTTGGCCTGCCGTTCACGTTCGGCCTGCATTCGGCCATAAATGGCCATCTGGTTCTCCTGTGGCAGATCCGTTCTCTTGATGCGAACATCGATGATGTGAATGCCGTATTCTCCAAGCAGCACGTTCGACTTGTCCGTAACCTCTTCCATGATGGTCGAGCGTTCCGTGGCCACGATTTCCGTCAACGTATAACGGCCGAGAGCCTCGCGCATCTGAGAATACACGATGTCGTCGATGCGGGCCAGACCGTTCTGAATACTGCGCACGGTTCTGTAGAACTGCAACGGATCGGTGATTCTCCAGCGCGAAAAATTGTCCACGACCATGTTTTTCTTGTCGCGGGTGATAATCTCCGAAGAAGGAGCGTCGTATTCAAGAACGCGTGCGTCAAAAAACACGACTTTCTGAATGAAGGGAAGCTTGAAATGCAGGCCGGGGCCGTAATGGGATTCCCCGACGGGTTTACCGAGCTGAAGCAGAATGGCTTTCTGGGTCTGATCGACGATGAAGACGCATTGGAGCAGCAAAAACAGGCCCAGACCGACGGTAAGCAAAATGATCTGCGGCTTTTTCATCAGTTGCTTCCTCCTTCCTTCATCCGTTCCGGCGCGGTTTCTCCCGCGCGCCGCTGCAGGGGAAGATAGGGGAAGACCCGCTGCATGGAATCGTTGGAAATGATGATCTTTTCCAGTCCCGGACGGGACATGATTTCTTCCATCGTTTCCAGATAAATACGTTTTTTCGTGATGTCCTGCGCCTTCCTGTACTCCGCGAGAACCGACAGAAAACGGTCGCTCTCGCCTTTGGCCTGGCGGATTTTGGATTCCTTGTACGCCTGGGCCTGGTTCAGAATGGCGGCCACTTCGCCGCGCGTGCGGGGAATGAGGTCGTTCTCGTAGGCTTCGGCTTCATTGATGAAGCGGCTTTTATCCTCCTTGGCGCTGGCCACGTCCTTGAAGGAATCGATGACCTGCCTGGGCGGATGCACGTCCTGCAACTGCACGGCCATGATCTTGATTCCACTCTGATAGCTGTTGAGAATGCGCTGCAACAGGACGCGGATATCGTTCTGGATGGTCGTCTTGTCGTCGGTCAGGGCCGCATCGATCTTGTTGTAGCCGATGACTTCCCGCGCAGCGGCCTCGGCCGCGTCCTTCACGGTTTTCCCCTGATTCGCGATGTTGAACAGATAGTCCTGCGCGTTTTCGATCACGAACTGCACGGTGAGCTGCACGTCAACGATGTTCTCGTCGCCGGTCAGCATGAGCGATTCTTCAGGAACAAGACGCGTGGAAGCGCTGGAGCTGAATGTGGAAGCGGGATTTCCGCGAAATCCGATCTCGAGCCGCTGGATTTTCGTCACCTGCGGGGTGAGCACGGACTCGAACGGAAACGGAAAACGGTAATGCGGTCCGGGTTCCGTGATGCGGTTGAAGGCCCCGAAACGCTTCACCACGCCCACTTCATCGGGCTGTACGATGTAGATGCCGCTGCCCAGCCAGATGAGCAGGATCGCCGCGAGAATGATCTTCCATCCCGGAAGACTCATCTGCCTAAACTGTTTGACTTTCTCGTTCAGATCACCCAAGTCCGGCCCATGCACGGGGCCGGATTGCCTCTGCCGCTTTTCCTGTAGTTTTTCCCAGTCCCAGTTCATGATTCCGGAACAGTAAGAGAGTCCCGGACACAGGTCAAGAAATCACAAACAGACGGGCAGGTTATGACGGAAACGGACAAGGCCGTCGTGCAGGTGTATACGGACGGTTCCAGTCTGGGCAATCCCGGCCCGGGCGGATGGGGAGCCATTCTGGTCTGGGAGGAGAAACGTGTGGAGATTTCCCGGGGATACCGGAAAACCACCAACAACAGGATGGAAATCAGGGCCGTGCTGCATGCCCTCGGCGCGCTGAAAAAGCCCTGCGTGGTCCATGTGCATACGGATTCCCGGTACGTGTGCGACGCCGTGGCGAAGAAATGGCTGAACAACTGGCTGCGGAACGGATGGAAGACTTCCGGAAAGAAAGACGTGAAAAACAGGGACCTGTGGGAGCGGCTGCTGCCCCTTCTCCATACCCACGATGTACATTTCCACTGGATCAAGGGACATGCCGGGCATCCGGAAAACGAACGGTGCGACGAACTGGCCAAAAACGCGGCCATGGGGGAAGAACTCGCGGAAGACGCCGGATTTACGGACGCATGACCAATCTTCCGGCGTGAGCAATAGCCGCCCCCGCGCCCGTATTGACGCACCCCGGAAAAACTTTCAGAAGAAATCATCCGGCGGAACCGGAAAATCCGGATGACGCGAACCCGAACCATGAATGAGGACGAACACATGGCCAATCCCGAAGAAATGTACCAGTGCCAGATGGTCAATTGCGGATACATCTACAATCCGGACAAGGGCGACAGAAAAGGCAAGATCCCCAAGGGAGTCCAGTTTGCCGACCTGCCCGAGGACTGGCGGTGCCCTGTCTGCGGGGCCTCCAAAAAGGCCTTCAAGCCTCTTGCCGGGCCCGGCTCGACCAAAGACAGCTGAAAACGCCCGGAAAACAGGTTACGTCCCGCCCGCCGTCACTTACCGCGGCGGGCGGCGTCCATCCCGGACAGACCCGCCGCCTTCGGCGGAAAATATTTCCTTCCCCTTCACAAAATCAGACTCCGCCCCAAGCCGTCATATCCGGCCAAAAGGCCCGCGCCGCCTCCACGGACGACAGGCTGACCTCCGGCCAGTCCGGCCCTTCCTGCGCCGTAAACCCCGGCAGTTCCACGCGCCAGTGATGCAGAAAAAGTCCGCCGGGCTCCCCTCTTCCATAGACCGGGTCGCCTACCAGCGGGAACCCGGCATGGGCCATGTGCGCTCGGATCTGGTGCCGCCGCCCTTTCCGGATGCAAATCAGTACGGCGGTGCCTTTTTCCGTGGCGCCAAGGGGCCGGACAAACGTCCAGCGGACAGGCTCGTCGTCTTCCTCCAGCACCCGGACAACCCGCCGCCTGCTGTCCAGAATCCGGCCGCGCAGGGAAAAATCCCGGGAAATACCGCCGTGGGCCAGGGCCAGATACCACTTGCGGACGTCTCCCGCATCCTGCCACGCGCCGTAACGCGCGCGTTCTTCGGAAGAGGCGGCCGCCAGCACCAGACCCGACGTGAGAAAATCCAGGCGGTTCAGCAGCATCCAGCCGTGCAGCCCCATCCGGTCCAGACAGGATTCCAGACACAGTTCACCCTTGCCCCTCACGGTATGTATCCCGCCCGGTTTCATGACGGCCGCGAACCCGTTTTCCCGGTGTACCACATGCGCCCGCACCGGGACATCGTTTATCCCCGCGTCCGGAGTTTCCACGCGCACCATCTGCCCGGGCCGGACAGCCGTCCCTTTGCGCGCGGCGCGCCCATCAACCAGAACCAGCCCCTGGTCGATCAGAAGACGGGCCTGCCGCAGGCTGATGCCGAGCGCTCCGGACACAGCCTTGTCCAGCCGTCCGGCGGGGATGGTGCGCGTCAGAATGAATGTCTGGGGCATGGATTCAGCACGGTTGAAGGCGCGTCCGGGCGGCCGCCCGGCACATGCTCATAAAAAAGCGCCGGGGATTTTTCTGCACCGAAACACGCCTCCTGTTCATGATGCCTCGGAAAATCCCGGCCGCTCCCGTTCCATGATATCAAGCCAGATCCCGGTAAGTTCCCGGTCCCACTGCGAGCCGGCCCCGTTTTGCAGAATGCGGACAACCTTCTCCATGGGCAGAGCCCGGCGGTACGAACGGCTGGAGGTCATGGCTTCATAGCTGTCCGCCAGGGAGATGATCCGGGACAGAAAAGGCACCGCGTCGCCGGACAGCCCCTCGGGATACCCTTGGCCGTCCATGCGTTCATGGTGGTGGAAAACAATCGATGCCACCTCCCCCATGGATTCGATCTGCCCCAGAATCTCCCGGCCCATGAAAGCGTGACGTTTCATAATCTCGAACTCTTCCACGCCCAGCGCTCCGGGCTTGTTCAGAATGCGGTCGGGAATGCCGATCTTCCCGATGTCGTGCAGTATGCCGGCGACATAGAGCTTCTCCAGTTCGCCGGAGTCCAGCTGCAATGCCCGTCCCAGCCGGCAGGCGTACGCGGCCACACGTTCGGAATGCCCCTTGGTGTACAGGTCCTTGACCTCGACCGCATGGGAGAAAGACCTGATCATTTCATGGTTCATGGCGTGCAGCCGGGAATAGAGGCGGGCGTTCTCCAGAGCCGAGGCCGTATGCGAGGCGAAAACGCCCAGCAGTTGCAGGTCTTCTGCCCTGTACAGCACTTCACTGCCGTCACGGACAAGGGCGATGACCCCGATGCGCTTCTGCGGCAGATCAAGAGGCAGGGCCATGACCGAATAATTGAAGCTCCCAGGGAAAAGGGACGGATCGAAGGAGGAATCGTGCATTGTGAATCTGTCGAGCAGGTGGGAACGACCGCTTGCCATGATCTCCCGGCACAACCTTGTCACAAGGAGATTCAGTTTCTCGTTGAGGCGCAGCAGATTACCCCGGACGATGTTGGGATTCTGGTCCGGAAGATCGGGCAGAAGGAGGCAGATGCTGTCCGGATGAAAATTCTCGCTCAGATGACACAGGAATTCGTCCACCACCGCGATATGGTCGAGCTGGCTGGCGAGCCCCTTGCTCAGATTGAGCATGCGCACCACGGCGGACAGTTTTTCCTGCTTCCTGCGGATAACCCGCCGGTCCAGAACCGCATGAACGCGCAGGAGCATCTGCTTGATGTCAAAGGGCTTGGAGATGTAGTCCACCGCGCCCCCCCGCATGAGCTCCACGGCGGTTTCCGTGGTGCCGAACCCGGTCATGACCAGAAAATCCACGTCCAGACTGCGCTGGCGGATCGCCGTCAGCAATTCCTGGCCGTTCATGTCGGGCATGCGCAGATCGCTGATGACCAGATCATATTCCTTGCCGATCAGCTTGCCGAGGGCCTCGCGTCCATTCCCGGCCACATCTACATTATAGCCGTCATCCGCCAGAGCTTCCTGACAGATCTCCCGCAGCGCGGACTCGTCGTCCACAACCAGTATCTGAAATGCATCCATCTTGAGGATTCCATATATTTGCCAAGGCGAACGCGGGAGCCTCCCAAGAGGCTTTCCCGGCGAACGCGGGGCTTCGTCGAGAATGTATAAAAATGGATGCGCCATGCGTTCGCACGGTGCATCCATTCCTCACTTGCGGCCGACTTCCTGACCGCGCGTCAGTAACGGGACGCCTCAGTCAAAGAGGGCGTTTACAAACTCCTGGCCCGAGAAGGGGCGCAGGTCTTCCATTTTTTCTCCCAGTCCCACAAAGCTGATGGGCAGGCCGAATTCCAGGGCGATGGCCACGATGATGCCGCCTTTGGCCGTCCCATCGAGCTTGGTCAGAATGACCTCGGTCACGGGTGCGGCCTGGGAAAATATTCTGACCTGGGACAGGGCGTTCTGGCCCGTGGTCGCGTCCAGCACCAGCACCGTGCGGTGCGGAGCGCCTTCCAGTTTCTTGCCCAGCACGCGGTTGATCTTCTTCAGCTCTTCCATGAGATTGTGCTTTGTCTGCAAACGCCCTGCCGTATCCACAAAAAGCAGGTCATAGCCTTCTTTCATGGCATAATCCACGGCCTCGAAAGCCACTGCCGCCGGATCGCTGCCATGCCCCTTGGCGTAAAAACCCGCGCCGATCCGCCTGGACCAGACCTGCAACTGCTCGATGGCCGCGGCCCGGAACGTGTCTCCGGCGGCTACCAGCACCTTGCGGCCCTGCATCTGCGCCCGGTGAGCCAGCTTGGCGATGGTGGTGGTCTTGCCTGCACCATTCACGCCAACCATGAGGATGACCTCCAGCGGCTTCGGAGCCACGGGAGGCGCGGGCTCGACGAAGACCGCGGCCATTTCCTCCTTGAGCAGAGCCTTGAACTCCGCCGCATCCCGGGCCGCGCTCTGGCGGAGCCTGGGTTTGAGGCGCTTGAAAAGTTCCTGGGTGGCGTTCACGCCCACATCGGCCATGAGCAGGATTTCCTCCAGCTCTTCCCAGAAGGCGTCGTCGTAACCGCCCGCCATGGCCAGCAGCTGGTCGATGCGCATGGTCAGCTGGGCCCGGGTCCTGTCCAGCCCGGCGGAGAGCTTCAGGAAAAGGCGGTCGCGCTCGTCCTCCTCGTCCTCCAGCTCCAGGGCAAGGGCCATGCGGTACTGCAGTTCCGAGCGGAATTCATCCACATGATCGTATTCCATGTCCTGCAACCAGGCATCGAAACGGCGGATAAAATCCTCGCCTTCGGCGGCCGGGACCTCCAGCCGGGCGAACAGGAAGCGCAGCCGGTCCCACAGGGGTTCGCCGCGTTTTTCCACTCCGGCCAGCAGATGCGTCATCCATGCGGACAGTCTGGGTTCAGCGCCCTCCAAAGCCTGAAGCAGATTCTGCTGCCAGGGTTCGAGCCGTTCGGCGGAAGGCTTCTCCTGGAAAAGAACCGGCTCCCCGGGTTCCTCCCGCTTTTCGGGAGCCTTGACCCCGAAACCGAAAAATTCCCGCCAGCCGCCTTTTGCTCTGGGAGGAGCGGACGGCTCCGGCCAGGCGGACCGGGCTTCTTCCGGCGGCGCGGTCTGTGGCGCGGAATCTTCCTGTTTTTTGTCCGCATCCTTCAGAGCCTCATCCGGTGCCGTGACATTGACGTCCGTCCCCCGCTCCGGCTCCGCAGAAAAATCCGCCTCCGGGCTTTCCGGTGCTTCGGCGGACCGTTCTTCGGCCGCACGGACCGTTTCCGGCGCGGCCGAATTTTCCGCCTGAACGGTTTCCGGCGATTCTCCGGCCGGGGGAAGAATTTCCTCCGGTCCGCCGCCGGATGTTTCCTGCGTCGGCTGCGGATCCGCGTCCCAGAGTTTCTTGATGCGGGAGAAAAAGCCCATGACTGTTCCTGTGGAATAAATTTCGGAAAAGGGGAATTTCGTAGCCTCTTGCCTCACAAAAGCCAAACCGGGAAACGGAGCCGGCCGGACCCGCGCTCATCCGTCGAGATCGGCGAACACCTCTTCCCAGACAATCTTGCCCCGGTCTTTGCGCATCCGGCGCAGAAGCAGGTACACCGCCCCGCTGCCGCCGTGTCTGGGCTGGGCCGTGGCGAAGGCCAGCACGATCCGCTTGAGCGGGGCCTGGGTCAGCCAGGAGGAAAGTTCCTGACGGAGCACGCCCTGTCCGTCGGGAGAGTTGAGCCCCCGGCCGGTGATGACCAGAACGGAGCGCTTCCCTTCCATGTAGCTGCGCCGCAGAAAGCCGGACAGCGCCGTTCTGGCCTGTTCCGCGTTCATGCCGTGCATGTCCAGGTGCCCCTGGATGCTGAACTGCCCGGCCCTGAGCTTCTGGACGGTCCTTGAATCCAGTCCGCGGACCTGCCCCGTCAGAAATTCGCGGGAATAGTCCATGTCGAATTCGATATGCTCTTCCAGGAGGCTCGAAAAGGACGGCGGCGCGGCGGGCGTCTTCCGGGAAACCGGCGGCGTCACGGCCCTGCCTCCGGGCCCGAGGGGAGTGACTCCGGCCACGGCCGCCAGAAAGACGTCCTCCTCGGACAGGGGTTCCGGCTCTTTCTTCTCCGGAGGGACAGGACGGGCCGCGTGCTTCAGCCGTTTCCGCAACTCCGGATTTTTTTTGAGTGCTTCAAAAGGATTATGCATGTTCGCCCGCCGTGGTCCCGGATGCTTATATGAAAAAGCCCGGAGCGCAAATCCGCCGGAGCACCTCCTGCCCGATTCCGGGATACGCCTGAAGGCGGATATGGACGACGGAGAAAATCGTGCATTGATCATAGGACATAACTTTTTTACGAAACGGCTCCGGCTGCCGGTCTTTGCGACGGCGTGCGGGCCTTTCGGCCGCCAGGCCGGACAATCCGGCATCACCCTTCAAGGAGCCATGAATGAAGATCACCTTTCTCGGAGCCGCCCGGACCGTAACCGGCTCGTGCTATGTGCTGGAATGCGGCCGGTCCCGCTTCGCCATCGACTGCGGCATGCATCAGGGCAACCGCGACATCGAACTGCGCAACCGGGACGAAGACGGGCTCTACCGCCCCGAGTCTCTGGATTTCATTCTGCTGACCCACGCCCACATCGACCATTCGGGCCTTCTGCCCCGTCTGGTGGCCCAGGGTTTTTCCGGCCCGGTGTACGCCACGGCTCCCACCGTGGACCTGCTTGGCATCATGCTGGAAGACAGCGCCCGCATCCAGGAAACCGAGGCCAAATGGCGCAGCGCGAAGAAACAGCGGACCGGCGCACCGCCGGTGGAACCTCTCTACACCGTGGAGGACGCCCGACAGGCCCTCACGCAGATGAAGACACAGGAATACAACCAGGCCTTCGAGCCCGCCGAAGGCATCCGCGTGGTGTACAACGACGCCGGACACATTCTGGGCTCGGCGTTCATCGAGCTCTGGGTCCGCGAAGGCGACACCGAACAGAAACTGGTCTTTTCCGGAGATCTGGGCCGCCCCAACCAGCTGCTGATCCGCGATCCCCAGACCGTGGAAACGGCGGACTTTCTTTTTCTGGAATCCACCTACGGCGGACGCAATCACAAAAACGAAACCCAGACCAGGGACGAACTGGCCGAGGCCATCGCCTACAGCTACAGCCGGGGCGAAAAGGTCATCATTCCGGCTTTCGCCGTGGAACGGACTCAGGAACTTCTGTATTCCCTGCACCTGCTGCGCAAGGAAGGCCGTCTGCCGGAGGACATGCCCGTCATCGTGGACAGCCCCTTGGCCATCAAGGCCACGGAAATTTTCCGCAAGCACTGGGATTACTACGACCAGCAGACCAAGACCCTGATGAAGGACGGCGAAAACCCGCTGGAATTGCCCAACCTCCGCTACACCCTCACGCCCGAGGAGTCCCGGGCCATCAACACCAATCCGGGACCGGCCGTGGTGATTGCGGGCAGCGGCATGGCCAACGCGGGCCGGATCAAGCATCACCTGCGGCACAATATCTGGAAACCCGGAGCGGCCATCGTCTTTGTCGGCTTCCAGGCCGAAGGCACGCCGGGGCGGCGCATCGTGGACGGAGCCCGGAACATACGGATTCTGGGCGAAGAGCTGGCGGTCCAGGCCAGGGTGTTCACCATCGGCGGATTTTCCGGGCACGCCGGGCAGCAGCAGATACTGGACTGGCTCTCCCACTTCCGCAACCCGGACATGCAGGTCTATCTGGTGCACGGGGAACATTCGGGGCAGGAGGTGCTGGCCGGGCTGATCCGCGAGCGGTTCGGACTGGAAGTGCACATCCCCGACTATCTGGACGAATGCCTGCTGAAAAAGGGCGGCCGCTTCGAACTCACGGCCAGACCGTACCTGGCCGCTCCGCGCATCGACTGGGAATACCTGCTGGAGGAAACCGCGGACAAACTGGAGCAGGTGCGGGACCGGGTGGACTACCTGCGGCGCATGGGACAGACCAACCAGGTGGAAATCCGGGGCGGACTGCTGGAAATCAATTCCCGGTTCACGTCCATCCTGTCCGAGCTCATGTTCGAGCAGCGCAACGGCGGCGGAAAATAGTCCATGCGGATCATCGCCGGAGCCCTGAGAGGACGACGCATCCGCACCACGGAAGGACCGGGGTACCGCCCGGCCACGGGGCGGGTACGGGAGTCGGTCTTTTCCATGCTTGAATCCCTGCGTGTAGACTGGCCCGCCTGCCGGGCGGCGGATATATTCGCGGGCAGCGGCGCTCTGGGCATCGAGGCCCTGAGCCGGGGAGCCGCTTCGGTACTTTTCGTGGAACTGGCGGCGCGTGCGGCGGGGCTCATCCGGACCAATCTGGAGGAACTGGGCGTCGCGCGCGAACGCTGGCGGCTGGTCAGGGGCGACGCCCTGCGCTGGCTGGCTTCGGAGACGCCGCGGCCCTGGGATCTGGCCTTCGTGGATCCACCCTATGGCCGGGACGCCCTTCTGCCCGCCCTGTTCCATATGGCGGAACGGGGCTGGCTGGCGCACGGGGGGCTTCTCTGTGCCGAGCTGGAAGCCGGGCTGGAGCTTGAGGAACCCGTCCATCCGGCCCTGACCCTCCTGCGGGACAAATCATACGGACAAACAAGGATCCTCATATGGCGCAAAGAATAGAACGCGCGGCCGTCTATCCGGGCACCTTCGATCCCTTCACCAACGGGCACCTGAGCATCGTGCGCCGGGGCCTGGAAGTTTTCGACCGCGTCGTCGTGGCCGTGGCCATGGACTCGGGAAAAAATCCCCTGTTCTCGCTGGAGGAGCGGGTGGACATGATCCGCGAAACTTTTCGCGGTCAGCACCGGGTGGAGGTGGAAGGATTTTCCGGCCTGCTGGTGGACTATGTGCCAGGCAAGGGAGCCAATACCATCCTGCGCGGCCTGCGGGCCGTCTCGGACTTCGAGTACGAATTCCAGATGGCCCTCATGAACCGCAAGATCAAGCCCAGCATCCACACGGTGTTCATGATGACGGACTACCGCTGGCTGTATATCAGCTCGACCATCATAAAGGACGTGGCCCGGCTGGGCGGGAGCATCGAGGGGCTGGTGCCCGAGAACATTCTGCACCGGGTCAGGCGGCGCATGGACGAACGCTGCAGTGTGACCGGAGAACCGGCGCGGCCATGATCTCCCTCGTCTGCCTGGTGGGCGCCACGGGCACGGGCAAGACCGACGCGGCCCTCGCCCTGGCCGAAGCCGTGGGTGGCGGCGTGGTCAATTTCGATTCCCGGCAGGTGTACGCCGGACTGCCCGTGGTCACGGCCCAGCCCAGCCCTGGGGAGCAAAGCCGCTGTCCGCATCTGCTCTACGGCTATCTGCCGGTGGCAACGCCGGTCCGGGCCGGAGCCTTTTCCGCCGAGCTGCTCGGCGCGGCCCGCAGTCTGAAAAGCCGGGGACTGACGCCCATTCTGGTCGGCGGGACGGGCCTTTATCTGCGCGCCCTGCTGGACGGACTGGCCCCCATCCCGGATATTGACCCCGCCATCCGGGACGCCGTGAGCCGGGAATGCGCGGCCCTGGGGTCCGCGGCTTTGCACGCGCGCCTTGCCGGACTCGATCCGGGCTACGCGGCCAGAATCCATCCCAATGATCCGCAGCGCATCTGCCGGGCCCTGGAAGTCTGCGCGGGCACCGGGAAAAACATGACCTGGTGGCACGGCCAGACCCAGGCGCCGCCGGATCTGCGCGTGCTGAAGATCGGTCTGCGGGCCGAGCTGGACCCGCTCACGCCCCGCCTGGCCCGGCGCATCGACCTGATGCTGGAACGTGGCGCGCGGGAAGAAGTGGCGGCGGCCTATGCCTCCTGCCCGGACAGGAACGCGCCGGGATTTTCCGGCATCGGCTGCCCGGAGCTTCTGTCCGTACTGCTGGACGGCGCAGACATGGAGGACGCGAAACTCCGCTGGCTGCGCAACACCAGAGCCTACGCCAAGCGGCAGCTGACCTGGTTTCGCGCGGACAAGCGCATCGTCTGGTGCGAGCCTTCGGACACGAAGACGATGACGGCCCATGTCCGGACCTTTCTGGCGGCCGGGGAATAGGGCAAACTGCGCTGCAAGGATGCAAACCCTGCAAAACTGGCATTTCAAGCGTTCAATACTTAAGGCAGTTAAGCTCCGCGCCCAGAAATTTCGCGGCGGCATCCCCAAGGGTGCGCGGCGCAACACAAATCCGGGAGTTTTATCCCGGCGGGGCAATGCGGCGGAGCCCCCAAAATCTTCCGCCCACGGAGGCTTTATGTGGAAAAATCCACTTGGCGCGTGTCTGGTCGTGCTCTTCCTGCTGACTCCGGCCCTGGCCGATCAGGTGGTGTCCGTTGCCCCGCTCAAGAACGGCGAAAAGGAGGAGGCCGTACTGAATCGGGCCTTCGACCAGGCCATTGCCCTGGAAATGGACGACATTCTGGGCTCGGCCCTGCCCGGCGACCGGCGGCGGAAAATCATGACCATCCTGGCTGCAGAACGAAACACCATAGTGCGCGGGTACAGCGCGGCTCCCGGTGCTGAAGACGCGGCCAACGCTTCGGACGCGGAAAACGCCTCGGAGGCAGTCCATCCCGAAACGCTGACGGTGAATGTGCGCATACAGCGGGAAGAGCTGCGCGCGCGGCTGCGCGAGATGGGCGTTCTGGCCACTGTCCGCGCTCCGCTGCCGTATGTGCTTCTGCTTGAGAATGTGGAGCCGTCGCGCACCGCCCGCCTTGGCTTTCTGCAGGATGTGTCGGGCCTGCATCCGGTAGGCGCGGCCGGTGCGGAGGTACCCGTGCTGCGGCTGACCCAGTTCGGTGATTGGCGCGGAACCCTCTCTCTGGGCCCGTGGAACGCCACGCGGGAAAGCCGGAGTCTGGATGACGTGTGGTTTTTCCTCTGGAAGGAGTACTTCACCCGCCCGGGCAGCCTGACCCAGCAGGATCTGGGACTGGGTGTGCGGATTTCAGGCTGGGCTTCCAGCGACGGTCCCATGGAGTTCGACCGGCTCATGGACCGGTGGAATGCCGAGATCGATCAGAAAACCCTGACCGGCATGGAAATGCACGGGGGCGGGATGGCCGCCGTGTGGCGCATCCGGCCCAGATTGGACTCCAAGGATGCGCTCCTGACGCGGCTCAAAGACGCGGCCAGAGCGCAGGGACTGAGGCTGGAGATATTTTAGA
>JAUMXF010000036.1 GCA_030529235.1 Pseudomonadota bacterium | reverse complement strand
TAAAAATCCGAAAAGCTCTTTGAGAGGTTACTTGGTCTGAATACTGTGCAAGTCTATAGCTGAAATCTCCGTAATCAGGCCTGGGCCGTACGCCTGTCCGGCTCGCCCAGATCCCGCAGCAGTACGCGCGGCGGAAAAGGCAACTCCGCCTGCGGGGCCTGAAGTCCCAGACGCTCCCGCACGTTGACGCAGACAGGACCGGTCAGATTGAGGGTGGTGCCTTCGGGATCGCCCTTGGGCACGGTCACGCTGACCAGAATGACCAGATCCCGGATGCTGTGTACCTTCAGCAGCTTCTCTTCCGCCGTGCCCAGACGGATTTCGTAGTCCGGCAGAAAAGGGAACGGATCGGCCAGCATCATGCCCATGCCGGGCAATTCCATGCTCTGCAGAAAATGAAAGGGCGTTCCGGGCTTGAACTCCACCAGGACGAATTCCCGCAGAGCCTCGAAGCCGATGAGTCCGCGCGGAAAACGGATCATCCTGTCCCTGTCCACTTCCAGCATTCCTATACGCGAATTTATTGTCTGCTTGTCCATAACATTGCCGCCGCTATGAGATCATCATTGTCGGGTTCCAGAGCCGAGGTGTTCTGACCCTGTACCTTGAGGTAAATTTCTTCCCGGTACACGGGCGTCTGTTCGGGCAGGTCCAGTCCGATCTTGACCTGCTGCCCCCTGACACTCAGCACCGTTATCTTGATGTCGTCGCCCACATGCAGGCTTTCTCCCGCACGGCGGGAAAGAATCAACATGACAGCCGTCCCTACAAATAGTTCATGAGGCTCATACGCATGATCATGGAGGATGACCGCAGCACGGCCTCATACGCGAGCTGCTGGTTGGTCAGGTCGGTCATGAGGGTGACCAGATCGACATCCTCGATCTTGCTTTTGCGTTCGGTCTCGTTGTGCTTCAGGCCCGTGAGCACCGTGTCCGCAACCATCAGCCGGTTTTCCCGGGCTCCCACCGAGGCCATCTGCGTGGTGAAATACTCGTGACACTTGGTCAGGCTGTCCAGGGCCTGGCCGCACCCCTGCTGGTCGTTGTTCTCCAGGGCCGCCACCAGCTTGCCCACGGCCAGCATGATGTTCTTCTCCTGGCCGGACTCGATGAACACGGGTTCCGTGCCGTATTCGTTGTACCCGCCGAAAATCTCGGACCCGATGTTGTTGACCTGCAGATATTCGCCGGTCGAAATTTCCAGATTGTGCGCGGCCGTCTGCGGATGAATGGTGAACTGCGTTCCTACCGGCAGGTTCAGATTGCCGTTTCTTCCGGACAGCACCAGCTTGCCTCCCGGCACGAGCAATTCCACGGGCGCTCCCGTATTGGGGGAAGAGTGACCGTAGGACCAGTTCCGTCCCCCGTCCATGCTGTAGGAATAGAAGATGGCCTGATTCGACCCGATGGTTACGGCCGTGGAGTTGGCCACGCGAACCATGACCTCTCTGTCGAACACGCCCTGTCCCGTGGCGTTGACCGTGCTGCCCGTCTGTACCACGGCGGTCTGACCCGCGTGCACGGTGAATTCCATGTCCGTGGCGTTCGCCGTGGACGCTCCCATCAGCCGGATGCCCCCGTACGGGGTATTGATCACCGGAACGGAGCCGGTTCTGTCCACGGGCACGGTCACACCCGTCGTGGACCCGCCGATGAAATACGTCGCCGTCGCCGCCGCACCCAGAGTCGGAGCGGAAAGCGTCACCCGCACATCCTTTTCAAACCCGCCCACAGGCTGGGCCGTGATTGCAGGGTCTCCCTTCGCGTAGGTCACCGCGGCCTGGGAGCGGTTGTCGCCCTTGTATACGGCCGCGGGGGCCACCGTCAGCCAGCCGCCTGAGGAGGTTTTGGTGTTGCTTTCCGGGCTCAGTTTCACCTTGTGTCCTTCCCTGAGCTGCACACTGGCCCCGCCCAGATCCAGCTTGAAAGGCCCTATCCTGCCGACGGTGCCTTTCTGCCAGGTCACGCCGCCGTCGGAACTGTAGCGGTAGGAAATCGTGTTTTTACCTACCTCCGCCGTGGCGTTCTCAGCGCCCAGAAACTGGACCATGATGCTGCGGGTCGAAAGGCCCGCGGCCAAGCCCAGACTCTGCCCCTTCTCGTCATGAACCATGAGCGCTTCCTCGTAGGCGCTGGGTTCGAACTTGTGTCCGCCGAAAATCGAATTTCCCTCGAAGCGCGTGTTGGCCAGATTCATCAACTGGTGAAAAAGCTGCCGCGCCTCGTACGCCACGGCGTTGCGGTCCGACGCGGTCATGGTGCCCGTAGCCCCCTGCTCCGCCAGACTCTTGATCCTGGTCAGCACCGCACTGGTCCGGAGCATGGTTTCGTCGGCCAGGCCGAGCCAGCCTTTGGCCCTGTCGATATTGGTCCGATACTGGTCGATGGCGCTGATGGACGAACGGTAGTTCAGCACGCGGGACATGCCCACGGGATCGTCCGAAGGCTTGTTGATGCGCTTCTGGCTGGAAGACTGCTGATTGAGTTCCATCAGTCTGGACTGCGAATCATGCAGGTTGTGCAGAAAACCGTGATACTGATTGCGAAGCGATACGCGCATTTTCATTCTCCCGTCGTCACATGACCGCGCTCCGGAAATCCGCCGGAATCATCCGGAAAACGGTCTCCACGCGGCCTAATGCCTGAGTCCGAGCAGCACCTGCAGCATGGAATCAGCCGTGGTGATCATCTTGGCCGCCGCGGTGTAGGCATGCTGAAGCCTGATCAGGCTGGTCATCTCCTCGTCCAGGTTCACGCCCGAAACGGCGTCCTGACGAGCCCTCAGATCCGAAACCAGAGCCTTGTGGTATTGCGCGTTGAACTTTGCGCTCTGGGAATCAGAACCGGCCTTGGCCACCAGAGAGGAAAAATATTCTCCCAGCGGCTGCCAGACGTTTCCTTCGGTCACGCTGCGCATGGACACGTTCTTGCGCTGCAGTTCAGCCAGAGCCAGAGCCGTGGCGTTGTCGCCCGAGTTCATCTCTCCGGCGCCGTTCACATGTCCCGCATTGACCAGAGCCAGGTTGGAACGGACCACCTGATTGACGGCCAGCGTCCGGGCATCGGAACCGTCGAAAAAGGTGTTGATGCCCAAGGCGGCCAGAAGTCCCGTGGAGTCCGATCCGAAGGCGAACTCGAAGCCCTTGTCGGCCTTGATCTGCAGGCGGCCGTCCACGATGTTCGCGCTCAGGCCATCCACGGCACCGAACGCGTCGGCCACATCCTTCAGAGTGTGCCGGGCCGGATCAAAGCCCTGTCCGCCGCCGAAGTCGAGATTCACGGCGCTCACAGCCTTTTCGCCGGCTCCGGAATAAAGATAGACCATCAGGCTGCCGCCGCTCAGCCGCTCTCCGTAAGTCAGTCTGGCTTCGCGGCCGCCCAGAACGACGTCGGAACGCGACGCCTCATAGGTGGCCGTGACTTCGGCAAAACGTCCGAGCCCGGCCCCCTGAGAGTGAATCCGGTTCACCTCCCAGGCCAGACTGGAGGCGAGCGTGTCCAGCTTCCCCCGGTACACGCCGACCCCGGCGTCGCGGAACTGGAAGTATCCGGCCAGACTTCCCCCCGTCAGGCGGCGGCCGTTGTCCTGCCCGTCGGGCATAATCTGGGGTGTGATATTTACCTTGGAGGAAGAAGTCTCATACCAGAACAGAGATCTTTTGGGCAGCACCTGAAACCTGTCGCCGGCGGCCAGTTCCCCCGAACCGCCGAAAAAGGCGCTCACGGTCCCCCCTGGCAGAGTCACCCGGCCATTGTAGCCGGCGACGGAAAACTCACCGCCGAGGGCATCCGTCAGCCAGGTGACGCCGCCGTCGATGGACACCCGAAACGTCGCGCCCTGGCCCACCCGGCCGCCCTTGACCACTTCCAGCGTGTATTCATGCGGGGAAAATCCGTCGAACTGCACGGACCCCTTGAAGGTCGAGCCCTCTTTGCGGTCCGCAACGACCTGCATGCCCTCGAAGCCCAGACGGAAATGTTCCCCCCGGTCCACCAGGGTATGCCCGGCCGTGGTCATGATGGTCACATTGCCCCGGCCGTGGTCGATGTAGCGGATGTCCATCTTCTCGGCCAGCTGACGGACCAGGGCGGCCCGCTTGTCGCGCAGGCCGTTGGCGTTGTTCTTGCCCGTCTCCTCGTCGATGTTGATCTTGGTGTTGATCTCGGCAATCTGAACCAGAATGCCGTTTATGGCCTCCACATCCTTGGCGATGAGATCGTCGGCCTGCTCCTGCAGCCGGGCCAGACTGCCGTCCGCCGCCTGGATGGCGCGCTCCAGATTGGAGGCCAGACCCATGAGGGCCGTGCGTGCGCTGGTGCTGTCCGGGCTTTGGGACAGAGTATGCCAGCCCTTCCAGAACTCGGTCATGGCGGAGTTGATGCCCGAATTGCGGGACTCGTTCAGAATCATCTCCACGCTTTTCAGATTCTCGGCGAGCTTGTCCCAGCGCTGCTGCTCCGACATCTTCCCGTTATACTGGGACTCGACGAACTCGTCGAAGCAGCGCAGCACCTCGGCGGCATTGGCGCCCGTGCCCAACTGTCCGGGCTTGTAATTGAGGTAGTGGGCGTCCTCGAAGCGGACCTTCTGTCTGCTGTAGCCTTCGGTGTTGGCGTTGAAAACGTTGTTGCCCACCACGCCGATGGCGGCCTGATTGGCCAGCAGGGACTTCTTCCCGATATCGAGCAGCGAAAGTGCGCCCGGCATCTAAAGCCTCCCGCTCACCAGGGCCGCCGAGGCCGGACGGTTATTCCAGATGCCGCGGGCGGTATAGGTGTTGCGCTCTGCGGGCGCGACCCGCTTCTGAAACTGGGAGAGCAGCTGGCCGCTCTGCTCCCACAGAGCCATGGCCAGCTCCGCGTTGACCGAAGCCTGCCGGGCGCTTTCCTGCTCGTGCAGAACGATGCGTTCCACCCACGCATCCGCCGCCTGCCGGGCCGCGCCGGGCAGGCCGTCCAGATACTCGGCCAGACGGGAAAAACCTTCCACCCCGAGACGGCGGATCAGAAACTCCCGTTCGCGCACCAGCTGCCGGATCAGCTCCTGAGTGGAAATTTCCAGACCGGCCACCTGATCCGGCCGGCCTTCCCGAAGGAGGGAATACTCCTCGCGCAGAAGCGTGCAGAGAAGCTCCGACCCCCTGGCCTGACGAACGAGACTGTGCAGAATGATCCGATTCATGATGCGCCTCCATGCAGCCCGCCGTCATGTCCGCCCATCGCGGGGCGGGCTACTCATCTGGAATTTGCAAGTTCCCGGCCATGCCCGAAAGGTCCGGGAAACTCCCGCACAAAGCGGGTTTGCCGGAGAAAACGGGCGGACTTTTCCCGTTCTTCCCCGGCGGAGCGGAAAAAATTACCGGCCCTTCAGCCTTCCTCTCCCGCGTCCATCCGCACCATCCGCAGCGCCTCTTCCAGATCCCCGGCGGCGTCCCGCTTTTCTCCCAGACCCGGATTGTGCGCCCGCTCGATGCTGCGGGCCAGCATCTCGGCCTGGTGCTGGGCCGTGGCGGCGGCCACGGTCCGGCCGTCCGGCACCGCAACGGCGGAATCCGTCCGGGCGGACGCTGAGGGCACCTTCAGCGGATTCATGGGCGCGGTGGAAACAGTGTCCTTGCTGGCGTCGAGCAGCCGCTCCGAAAGATTGGCGTGCAGCATGTCCGCAAGCCCGAGGCCGCCGCTTCTGGCCATCTTCAGAGACAGTTCCTGGTCGAACATGGACAGGTAACTTTCCTCTTCCTTGGAATGCAGCATCCCTTCCTTGGGCACGGAGGAGCGCATCTGCTTCCATATCTGGCCGATGAACACGGCCTCGAAATCCTGGCAGACCTTTCTGAGCCGGGCCTCGTCCTGCTCCTTCAAGCCCTGCGGCCCCGAGCGCAGTCCCCGCAGCCGGTCCGACAGGTTCCGGACGGACGAACTCAGTCCGTTTTCGGCAATTTCGTTCATAGCGCCCTCACATTGAATATTGTCACAGCACTTCGAGATCCGCATGCAGCGCACCGGCCGCCTTCATGACCCGCAGGATGGAAATCAGATCCCGGGGCGTGGCGCCGATGGCGTTCAGGCCGTCCACCAGTTCCTGAATGGACGCTCCGTCCATGAGCACCAGCCGCCTCTGTTCTTCGCGCACGCCGACCTGAGTGGCCGGCGTGACCACGGTCTGCCCCTGGCTGAAGGGACCGGGCTGGGACACCTCGGGACGTTCCGAAACAACCACGTTCAGATTGCCGTGGGAAACCGCCACGCGGGACAGGGTCACGTCGGAACCCAGCACCACGGTGCCGGTTTTTTCATCCACCACGACCTTGGCCCGCATCTGGGGCCGCACTTCGAGATTCTCCAGAGAGGCCATGAGGGACACGATGTCTCCCTGATGGCTGGGCGGCACGGCCAGCTTCACCGTGGAGGCATCCTGCGCGTGGGCGAAGGTTCCGCCCAGAGCCCGGTTCAGACTGTCCATGACCTGCTTGGCCGTGGAAAAGTCCTCCACGCCCAGGGTGATGGTCACGTCCCGCTGCTCGTTGAAGGCAAAGGGCACGCCGCGCTCCACCACGGCTCCGTTCGGAATCCGGGCCACGGTGCTCACGTTCTTGGTGGCCGAGGCCGCCTCCCCTCCGGCGGAAAATCCGCCCACGGCCAGCGGTCCCTGGGACAGGGCATAGACATTGCCGTCCACACCCTTGAGGGGCGTGAGCAGCAGTACGCCGCCCATGAGGGACGCCGCGTCGCCGACAGAAGACACCGTGACGTCCAGCCGCGAACCCGGCCGGGCCGAGGCGGGCATCCTGGCCGTAACCATGACCGCGGCCACGTTCTTGGGCTTCAGAGCCGCGCGGTCCACCTTCACCCCCATGCTCTCCAGCATGTTGGTCATGGACTGTACCGTGAACTGGGACCCGCCCTTGTCTCCGGTTCCGGGCAGGCCCACCACCAGGCCGTAACCGACCAGATCGTTGGTGCGCACGCCCCCGAAGGTGGCGATGTCTTTCAGGCGCACGCCCAGAGCGGGCGTCAGCGAGGCGAAAAAAAGCGCGCAGCACAAAACCGGCGCGGCCATTTTCGAAGCGAAGCGGAATCTAGAACGGCCACACATTGTCCAGTATCCTCCCCAGCCATCCCTGCCGCTGCTTTTCCGCCAGCACGCCCTCGCCGTAGAGTTCGATGCGCGCCTCGGCCATGCTGGTGGACAAAATGGTGTTGTCCGCGTCGATATCCCTGGCCCGGACCACTCCCTGGACCACGACGATCTGCGTCTCGCCGTTGACCCGCGTTTCCCGCGCTCCGACCACTTCCATGAGTCCCGAACCCATGACCCGGCTGACCCGGGCGGCCACGGTGGTCATGAGGGTGCTCTCGCGCTTGGTCTCGCCCTCGCCCTCGAAGGTGTTGGATGACCCGGCCTTGACCAGCGGCGCGGCCCCCACCGCTCCGGGAATCAGCGGCAGCTTGTCCTTGCCCAGAAAGGATTCCACCCCGAGGCTCAGCTTGCCCGCCTTGTCGGTGGTGGTGGTGGCCTTGTTCTTGGCCAGAGTGGTCTCCAGCACCTTTATGAGCACGATGTCGCCCACCCGTCTGGCCCTGGAATCGGCAAAGAGCATGCCCGCTCCGTCCGGATCGTAGAGGGAACCGGGATTTTCCACCGCCGCCACGCGTTCCTGCGGCGGCGGAGTCACAATGGCGGCAGGCATGGGCGGACGCCCGGAAGCCCGGCACCCGGCGAGCAGAAAGGCCACGGCGGCCATGCAGCAGATTTTCCGGCAAACACTCATCTCGTTTTCCTCATCGGACCGCAGGAAACCCGGCGGCATCCGGTCATTTCATGAAAAAGGCTGGTCCCGGTGAACGGAGAATCCGTAAAACCCCTCCCGGAGTTACGGAACCCGCGCGGTCTGGGCGTCCACCACCCGGCCGGTCACGATCTTACGGAGAATCCGTAAAACCCCTCCCGGAGTTACGGAACCCGCGCGGTCTGGGCGTCCACCACCCGGCCGGTGACGATCTTGCGGCTCTGCATGTTGCGCAGCCGGATGATCCCGCCCACGGCCCCGTCTTCCAGGCTTTCCACCGGTACACTCAGGGTCAGACTCCGGCCGGAATAGACCAGGGTCAGGGTCTGCCCCCTGGTGACCACGGGGATGGGTTCCACGGCGTCGGCCGGGATGACCTGTCCTTCGCTTACGGAGGACCGCATGCGCAGAGGCAGCCCCCGGCCGTCCCAGGCCGGGCGGGACAAACGGGCCAGATTTTTGCGGGCGGTTCCGACCAGCCCGGCGTCCAGCATGTCCCCCCGGCTCAGTCCCCGGGCGGCCACGGGCATGGTCTTCCAGACATCGGCAAAAACCGTGCCCGTAAACTTCCGCAGCACCGTTCCGTCCCCGGCCACGGCTTCGAGATTCAGGCTGATCCGGCCCGGAGCGGGCGCGGAGGCCGGAGCGATGCGGATTTGGGCCGGTCTTTTGTCCGCCACGAACAGGAAATCCGCGAAGCGGTATTCCCGGATTTCCACCTCGCCTTCGTGATGGGCCAGGGCATCCGTCAAAATCCTGTCGATAGCGGGCCGCAGAAGGCGGGCGTCGAAAACCTGCCCCCCGCGCTGGGCCTGCACCTGATCGGGAACCGTGATCTCCGGCAGTCCCGGGCCAAAGCGGTTCACGACAAGCTCGCGCAGCTTCGGCCCGCTCAGCACGGCCCTGGCGCCCTCGAACCCGGGCGCGGCCAGCAGGGGCTCCCCCCCGAAGCGGGCCAGCAGAGCCTCGCCTCTCGGGCCTTCGGGCCGGAGCAGATCCGCCAGAGTGATGGCCGGGCCGTCCACGCAGAGAGCCTCGACCATGGTCAGCCTTTCGGCGGCGGCCGGAACGGCCAGCAGAAAAAACATCAGGGCCAGCGCGCAGCGGAGCACGGCTACCTCTTCAGCTGGTTGGCGATCTGCAGGAGCGTGTCGGCCGTGGTGATGGATTTGGAGTTGGCCTCGTAGGCCCGCTGCCCCACGATCATGTTCACCATTTCCTCGACGATCTCCACGTTGGACATTTCCAGAAAACCCTGAGCCAGGGTGCCCGCGCTGTTCTGTCCGGGCACGCTTTCCACGGCCTCGCCGGAGCCGTCGGTCTGCACGTAGAGATTGCGGCCCACGGCTTTCAGGCCCGCCGGGTTGACAAAGGTGTACACGGGAATGTTTGTGCCCGCGATTTCGGCTCCGCTCTTGTCCACGCAGGTCAGACGGCCGTCTTCGGTGACCACGATGTTCTGGGTCTCGGGCGGGACCACGAATTCCGGCTGCAGCGGATGTCCGTTGTCCGTGACGATGCGGCCGTCGCTGTCCAGCTTGAAGGCGCCGTTTCTGGTGTAGGTTTCCTCGCCGTTGCGGTCGATGCGGAAGAAGCCGTCGCCTTCGATGACCAGATCGAGCTGATTGCCCGTGTTCTGAAAATCGCCCTGGCTGAAAATCTTGTGCACGGACACGGGCCGCACGCCCATGCCGATCTGCATGCCCACGGGCAGGCGGCTGCCCTCCTGATTGGGCGATCCGGCGATCTTCATGTTCTGGTACATCAGATCCTCGAACTCCGCCCTGTTCTTCTTGAAGCCGGTGGTGTTCACGTTGGCCAGGTTGTTGGCCGTGACATCCAGACTCAGCTGCTGGGCGATCATGCCCGAGGCGCTGGTCCATAAAGCGCGAATCATAACGTTTCTCCTTGAGGGCCGTGCAGGCCCGGATGTTGTGCCGCCAAAAGCCTAGCGCGGAGCCGCGACTTCGGCGATGGCCTTCCTGTCCTGCTCAAATGCGCCGGAAATCATCTTCTGGTAGGCCTCGAAGGCCCGCAGAGCCTCGATCATGTTGACCATCTCGGACACCACCTCCACATTGGCCGCTTCCAGAAATCCCTGCTCCACCGTGGCTTCCGCCGCCGGGAGGGGCTGCACGCCCGAATCCGGGCGGATGCGCAACAGGGAGTTTCCCATCTTTTCCAGGACTCCGGGATCGGGCACCGAAACCAGAGAGATGGTATCGATGAGCCCGCCGTCCACAGTGACGGCCCCGTCTCCGCCCACGAGCACGGAACCCGTCTCCGGAATCTGGATGGGACCGCCCTCCCCCAGAAGCTGATTGCCGTGGCCGTCCACGATGTATCCTTCGGCAGAGCGGTGAAACACGCCCTGACGGGTCAGAAATTCTTCCCCTCCCGGCGTCTGGACCCGGAAAAATCCGTCTCCGGCGATGGCCAGATCCAGGGGATTGCCGGTGCTTTTCAGGCTGCCCTGGGACAGATCGATGACCCGCTCGGCGATTCTGGGCTGAGCCAAGACATATCCTCTGGGCCACGGCACTTTCTGGTCCAGGGTCTGGTTGGGATTGAGCAGGTCGTGGGCGTACCGCCGGAAGGTGTCGCGGAAGGCCAGCTTGTCCGACTTGAAGCCGGTGGTGTTCACGTTCGCCAAATTATTGGCGATGACATCCAGCCTGTGCTGCTGGGTCAGGGCTCCGAAAACTGCGCTGTAGCTGCTGTCTTGCATGCGGGATTCTCCTTGTGGAGCCGGATAAAGCAAATAGCAGGCCACATGCCCGGACGGTTTGCCGTGCGGCTATCCTCCGGGAAAAAATACTTGACGAAGTTCCCGCCGGTCATGCAATGAATGCTGTTGCAGAGCGGGTGTAGCTCAATTGGCAGAGTACAAGCTTCCCAAGCTTGGTGTTGCGAGTTCGATTCTCGTCACCCGCTCCACTCCTGTAGACGGCGTGACATGCATTGTAAGCTGATGGGGGTGGGCCTTTTTCCGGTCCACCTTTTTTTTTCAGAACAGGCAAGGCCTTCCCTTTTTATGGACAAGAACGAAATTCATACCCGCCTGACGGACATCCTTTCCCCCCTGTGCCAGGCCCGCGGCCTGGAGATCTGGGGCGTGGAGATTCTCTCGGGTTTCGGCGGCGGACGCAGGGTCGTGCGCGTGTACATCGACTCTCCTCAGGGCGTTGGCATCGATGAGTGCGAAGACGTGAGCCGCCACCTGAGCCTGGCTCTGGACGTGGAGGATCTCATCCCCGGCGCGTACACGCTGGAAGTGTCCTCGCCCGGCCTGGAACGCCTGTTCTTCTCGCCGGAACAGCTGCGTTCCTACACGGGACGGACCGTACGCATCCGTCTGCGCGTTCCGCTCGAAGGCAGAAAAAATTTTCAGGGAAGCCTGACATCCGTCGACCCGCCCCTGTTCACCCTCTCCGACGGCGACGCGGTTTTCGAACTGAACTGGGACCATGTGAGCAAAGCAAACCTCGTCTACGAACACCGCGACCGGACCAAACCCGGGAAGCGCTGATTTTCCGGAACACGGCGGACCATTGTCCGCGCAGGAGAAACATTCATGAACCTGGAACTCAAGAAAGCCATCGACCAGATCAGCAAGGACAAGGGCATTGACCGCGACATGCTGATCGATACCCTGGAGGAAGCCATCCGCGCCTCCGTGGCCAAAAAATACGGCGACAAAATGGATATCGAGGTCAACTTCAACGAGGAGACGGGCGATATCGAGGTCTACCAGTTCAAGGTCGTGGTGGACGAGGTGGAAGACCCCGACACCGAGATTCTGATGGACGAAGCCCGCGTCCACGATCCCGAAGTGGAGCTGGACGACGCCGTGGGTTTTCGCCTTCAGGTGGAGGATCTGGGCCGCATCGCCGCCCAGAGCGCCAAGCAGGTCATCATCCAGCGCATGCGCGACGCCGAGCAGGAAATCATCTACGAGGAATACAAGAACCGCACGGGCGAGATCGTCAGCGGCATCATCCAGCGCCGGGACCGTTCGGGCTGGATCATCAATCTCGGCCGCACCGAGGCCCTGCTGCCCAAGGACAGGCAGATTCCCCGGGAACGCTTCCGCCAGGGCGACCGCGTGGAAGGGCTCATCATCGAGGTCCGCAAGGAAGGCCGAGGGCCGCAGATCATCATCACCCGCTCCGACCCCGAATACATGACGGCCCTGTTCCGCCGGGAAGTGCCCGAAGTGGCCGACGGCACGGTGAACATCATGGGTGTCGCCCGCGATCCGGGCCTCAGGGCCAAGGTCACGGTGCTGTCCCAGGATTCCAACGTCGATCCCGTGGGCGCGTGCGTGGGCGTGCGCGGCTCGCGCATTCACAATGTCGTGCAGGAACTGCGCGGCGAACGCATCGACATCGTCCTCTGGAGTCCGGACATCGCCACCTATGCGGCCAACGCCCTCTCGCCGGCCAGGGTATCCAAGATCGCCATCGACGATGCGGAGAAATCCCTGGAAGTGGTGGTCCCCGAAGACCAGCTGACCCCGGCCATCGGCAAGAAAGGCCAGAACGTGAAGCTGGCGGCCAAGCTTCTGGGCTGGAAAATCGATATTTTCACCAACAGCCGCTACAACAAGCTGAACAAGGACCGTCAGTTGCTGGAACAGCTGGCCAGCGCGGTCCAGGTGCCCGTGGCGGATTTCATCGAGGCCGGGTTCGACACGCTGGAGTCCATAGCCGGACGCACCAACGAAGAACTGCTGGATATTCAGGGCATCAGCGAGGAAAATATCGGCACCCTGCGCGCCGCATTGAACCTTCTGATCAGCCAGAATCCGCAAACCGATGACGAGCCCGAAGAATCCGGCGCCGATTACGACGACGAGGCCTGACGCCCCGTCGCGGGAAACCGGCCCGGTACGCATGTGCGTCATCTGCCGGAAGCGGTTCCCCAAGGGAGAACTGCAGAGATTTACCTGCCCTGTCCACGGAGAGCTCGCCCTGACCGTTGACAGTTCCGGGAAAAGACCGGGACGGGGTTTTTATTTGTGCCGCGACGCGGCGTGCCGGAACAAGTTCGAGCGATACAAGGGCTGGCAGAAGAAATGCAAGGGGGTTGGGCATGTCCACGAATAAACTGCGGGTCAGGGATCTGGCCACGGAACTCGATATTTCCAGCAAGGATCTGATGGCCCTGCTGCGGGAACTCAAGATCCCGGCCAAAAGCCACATGAGCAGCCTGACCGAGGAAGAAGCGGAACAGGTGCGGGAGCACCACCATAACAAGGGCCGGCTTCCGCAGGCCGTGGACACCCGCGCCAAGGACGGCGTCATCGTGCGCAAACGGCGCAAGCCCGTGGAAACCCCTCAGGCCGAAGCCCCGGCGGCGGATCAGCCGGAAGAACCGAAAGGTGTGGACGGAGACGAGCCTGAAATCAGGCCCATCCGCAGACGCAGGGCTGCCGAGACCATTCCTTCGGCCCGCATCATCGAACCCGCAGGCGGCGAGGCGCGGGAGCCTGAAGAACCCGCTACCCCCCCGGCGGAAGAGTCTCCCGCTGAGCCTGTTCTGCCCGAAGATGTAGTCGCCGCTTCCGAGGCTGCGGCCGATGAGAGCCGGGATGAGATTTCCGGGCCGGAGGAGCAGGCCCCGGCGGAAAGCGCACCCGAAACGGCGGAGAGCGGGGAAGACGCCGCCAAGCCCGAATCCAGAAAAAGCAGGAAAAAGACTCCGGCTCCGGCCGCGCAGGTAAAAGTCATCTCCCGGCCCACCATCGTCGAATTTCCGGACACCCGCCCCTCCGGCCCGGCCCGGCCCGCAGGCGCCGGACGGCCGGGCATTCCGGGACGTCCCGGCGCGGCGCCCGCGCCCCAGAATGAAGCCGCCAAGGACGGCCGGGGCAAGAAGAAAAAAGGCCGCCGCACGGTGGATGCGGAGGAACTGTACCGCAAGGAAGAATTTTCCATGGGCAAGGGCCGGAAGGCGCAGAAGGCCGAAGCCCGGAAAGCGGGCGGGAACAAAGGCGCGGTCCAGGTCACCCAGCCCATCAAGGCGTCCAAGCGCAAAATCCGCATCGAGGACACCATCAGGCTCACGGATCTGGCTCATCAGATGGGCGTCAAGGCCCAGGATCTGATCAAAAAGCTGTTCGGCCTTGGCGTCATGGCCACCATCAACCAGTCCCTGGATTTCGACACGGCCCTGCTTCTGGCCTCGGAGTTCCAGTATGAAGTGGAACGGGTGGGCTTCTCCGAGGAAGACTTCCTGCTGCCCAAGGAAGAGGACAAGGCCGAGGACCTGCGCCCGCGTCCACCCGTCGTGACCATCATGGGACACGTTGACCACGGCAAGACCTCCCTGCTGGACGCCATCCGCAGCACCAGCGTGGCCACGGGCGAAGCCGGGGGCATCACCCAGCACATCGGCGCGTACCATGTGGCCACGGAACGCGGCGAAGTCGTCTTTCTGGATACACCCGGCCACGAGGCCTTCACCACCATGCGCGCCCGGGGCGCCAAGGTCACGGACATCGTGGTGCTGGTGGTGGCCGCCGACGACGGCGTCATGGAGCAGACCCGCGAGGCCGTGAGCCACGCCAAGGCGGCGGGCGTACCCATCGTGGTGGCCGTGAACAAGATGGACAAGGAAGAGGCCGATCCGGACCGCGTCAAGCGCGAACTCTCGGATCTGGGACTCATGCCCGAAGAATGGGGTGGCGACACCATTTTCGCCCATGTCTCGGCCAAGAAGCGCCTGGGGCTCGATGAACTGCTGGAGCTCATCCTGCTTCAGGCCGAGGTGCTCGACCTGAAGGCCAATCCGGACAAGCCCGGACGCGGCCACGTGGTGGAAGCCAGGCTGGACAAGGGCCGCGGCCCCGTGGGCACGGTGCTCATCCAGGAAGGCCATATCAATCAGGGCGACGCCTTCGTGTGCGGCCTGATCAGCGGCAAGGTCCGGGCCATGTTCAACGACCAGGGCAAACAGATCAAAACGGCCGGCCCGGCCATCCCGGCGGAAATCCAGGGCTTCGAGTCCATCCCCGAGGCCGGTGACGAATTCGTCATCGTCAAGGACGAGAAAGTGGCCCGCCGCATCGCCGAGGACCGGCGCATCAAGCACCGCGACCGCGAGCTGGCCCGGGAATCCAAAGTCACCCTGGAAAGCTTCCTGGCTTCCAGAGCGGGCGAAGAGGCCCAGACCCTGAATCTGCTGCTCAAGGCCGACGTGCAGGGTTCACTGGAAGCCATTTCCGAGGCCCTGCGCAAGCTGTCCACGGACGAGGTGAAGATATCCCTGATTCATGGCGGAGCGGGAGCCATCACCGAGTCGGACATCCTGCTGGCCTCGGCTTCGGGCGCCATCGTGATCGGCTTCAACATCCGGCCCACGGCCAAGATCAAGGAAGTGGCCGAGCAGGAAAAGGTCGACATCCGCTTCTACGACATCATCTACAAGCTGGTGGACGACATCAAGGCGGCCATGTCCGGCATGCTCGCCCCGGACATCAAGGAGGTCTACCTCGGCCAGGCGGATGTGCAGCAGACCTTTACCGTACCCAAGGTGGGCACCATCGCCGGGTGCATGGTCAGCGACGGCAAGCTCAAGCGCAACGCCAGCGTGCGCCTGCTGCGCGACGGTGTGGTGGTGTACACGGGCAAGCTGAGCTCGCTCAAGCGGTTCAAGGATGACGCCCGCGAAGTGACCAAGGGATACGAATGCGGCGCGGGTCTGGAGAACTTCAACGATGTGAAGGCGGGCGACATCATCGAAGCCTTTGAACTGGTGGAAGAAGCCAGAAGCATCGAATAGCGCGGCTGAATCCGCCGGTGGAGTCCCTCGCCCCGCCGGCGGATTCGGCAGGCACCGGCGCCGCCATCGGGCCGCGCCGCAGTATCCGGAAATATTTCCGGGAAAACATGGGCTCGCGGAGCCCGCGAAAAGTTCAATTTCCATGATTGTCGGCACCCTGCGCCTGGAATTCCGGCTGCACGGCGTCTTTTCCCTGAAGGAAAAACGCAGAAGCGCAAGCAGCCTGAAGCAGAAACTGCGTAATACCTTCAACGTGGCCGTGGCCGAAACGGAGAGCCAGGACTCCCACCAGAAGCTGGTTCTCGGGGTGGTCACCGTATCCAACGCGACTGACCACGCGCACGCCCAGCTGTCCAAGATTCTGTCCATGGTGGAAGCCGCCGCTGCGGACGAGCTGGTCCGCGCCGACATGGACGTTTTCGGAGCCTGACATGCAACGTAGCACCTCCCGCCGTGCGGCCCAGATGAGCGACCAGATCATGCAGGTTCTGGCCCTGCTTCTGGTGCAGGAAGCCGAGGACCCGGCCCTGCGCCTGGTGACCATCACCGGCGTGCGCCTAAACCGCGATTTCAGTATCGCCGAGGTCCTCTATACACACATCCACGGCCGCGAAGCCGAGCCGGAGATTTCAAAAGCCCTGCTCCGGGCCAAGGGTTTTCTGCGCACCCGCCTGGGCCGGGAGCTGAAACTGCGCGGCATTCCGGAGCTGCGCTTCACCTGGGACACCTTTCTGGAGGACATGGTTTATGACGCCCCCGCTGCGGCAGATAGCTGAGCACCTCCGGGCCACGGACAATTTTCTGGTAACTTCCCACGTCTCGCCCGATGGCGACGCGCTGGGCTCCATGCTGGCCGTGGGTGAAGTATTGGACGCAATGGGCAAACAGGTCCGGCTTTTCAACGAGTCCGGCCTTCCGGAGCGCTTCCGCTGGCTTTCGCCCCGGCAGGAAATTCTGCGCGACCTGCCCGACACGGAACCCGAAACCATCATCGTGCTCGACTGCGGTAGCCCGCAGCGCGCGGGGACGCTGCTCGCACCGTGGCTCTCGTCCAAAACCGTGGTGAACATCGACCATCATCTGGACAACCCCCTGTTCGGTTCCATCAACTGGGTGGACCAGCGTGTTTCCTCCACAGGGGAAATGGTCGGCATGCTGGCCCGGGAGCTGAATGTGCCGCTGGCCGGGCTGCTCGGGGAATACGTATACCTGTCCCTCATTTCGGACACGGGAGACTTCTGCTTCAGCAACACCCGCCCCGAAACCCTGGAAATGGCGGCCGAAATCCTGCGGCTGGGACTTCTGCCCGGCCCCTTTCACGAACAGCGGCAGTCCACCGGCACCATCAACCAGCTGCGAATGCGCGGCACGGTGACGCAGCAGGCCACCCTGCACAGCCAAGGGAGGATCAGCCTCATTTCCTTCACCCGCGAGCTGTTCCGCCAGACCGGCACCGGTCCGGAAGACACCGAAGGGCTGGTCAACAGGGTACTCTACCTGCGCGGCGTACAGGCGGCCATCGCGACGCGGGAAGAAGACAACGGCAGCATCAAGTTTTCCCTGCGTTCCAAGGGCGACGTCAATGTTCAGGCCGTGGCCGCGCGGTTCGGCGGAGGCGGGCACCGCAACGCGGCGGGCGGCACTCTTGACATGTCCGTGGATGAAGCCGGACGCACCCTGGTGGATGCCGTGGCGGCGGAACTGGACCGGAAATGAAACGCCCGGGTCCCGCGCAGCTTGACGGACTGCTGGTTTTGCATAAACCTGCGGGGCCGACTTCCACGGACTGCCTGAACAGCATCAAGCGCGCTCTGGGACAAAAAAAAATAGGCCACGCCGGCACTCTGGACCCCATGGCCACAGGAGTTCTCGTGGTCCTGCTCGGCCAGGGCACCAAGCTGGCTCCATATTTGAGCGAAGGCCGCAAGACGTACCGCGGAGAATTGCTGCTCGGACAGACCACAGATACCTACGACATTCAGGGACAGATTCTGTCCGAGGCGCCGTGGGAACATCTGAGCGCAGACGATATCCGGGCCGCCGTACTGGGCTGGCAGGACGAGACGCGGCAGGAAGTCCCCCCCGTTTCCGCGGCCAAACATCAGGGACGTCCTCTCTACGCCCTGCACCGCGCCGGGCGGGAGGTGCCGGTCAAAACCAGAGATATGACAATTTTCGGGGTGGAGATTCTGTCCATGCATCTCCCCCGCGTTTCTTTCCGAGTGACCTGCTCCGCAGGAACCTACATCCGCTCCCTGGCCCACAGCCTGGGGAGACGACTCGGGTGCGGAGCGGCACTCAGCGAACTGGAACGGGAGGCCAGCCACCCGTTCACCCTGGACCAGGCCCATGATCTGAAAACCGTGTTGGCCGATCCGGAGCGCTTCGCCGGTCTGGTGCTGCCTCTCGCGCAGTCTCTGCCTCACTGGCCCAGGCTCCGCCTGACCGGTCAGCAGGCCGGACTGGTCCGAAACGGCGCATGGCTTCCGGCCTCCCTGTTTCCCGCGCATCCTGCGGAAGCGGACAGCCGGGCCATGTTCCTCGCTCCGGACGGCGCTCCCTTGGCGCTGGCCGAAGTGAAAAAGCGTGGTCAGGACCTTTGCTGGTCCATTCTGCGCGGCTTGTGGCAAGCCTGAGTTCCCGTTCGCAATGGCTGTGTCGGACGTAAAAAACATGTAACATCAAGGAGAAGGCTGTGGTCTTAACCCCTGAACGCAAGACGGAACTGATCAAGGAATACGGCAAATCCGAAACGGATACGGGCTCCCCGGAAGTGCAGGTGGCTCTTCTGTCCGCGCGGATCGACTACCTGACGGAGCATTTCAAGAGTCACCAGAAGGATTTCCATTCCCGCACCGGGCTTCTGAGGCTCGTGGGCAAACGCCGTCAGCTGCTGAACTACCTCCGCAAGAAGGACATTCAGGGCTACCGCGATCTCATCGCGCGGCTCGGACTGCGCAAGTAGGCGGCAACGCCAGAGGCGCGGCGCTTGCGGTACCATCCGGGAACGCCGCGCTTTTTCCATCAACCGAGCACCCGGCACATACGCCGCTGGTTTTGTGTTCAGTCCCTGGCCCGGCCCGTTCGGGACAGCGCCTCGACACCAAACCAGCATCCCCGTCCGGAGTGCCCAACACCCATGAGGTGAACCATGACATTCCAGACCACCAGAACCGCCATCCCCATGCCCGAGGGCGAAATCGTCATCGAGCACGGCAGACTGGCTCTTCAGGCCAGTGGCGCCGTGACCGTGAAGTGGGGCGACACCGTGGTCCTGGTCACGGCCACGCATCAGGCCCTGGACCGGGAAGCGGACTTTCTGCCCCTGACCTGCAACTATCAGGAAATGCTCTATGCGGCCGGCCGCATCCCCGGCAATTACTTCCGCCGCGAAGTGGGCCGCCCGAGCGATCACGAAACCCTGGTTTCCCGGCTCATCGACCGTCCCATCCGCCCGCTCTTCCCCAAGGGATGCGCACACGAAATCCAGATCATCGCCACCGTCCTCTCCTCCGACAAGGAACGCAGCGCCGACACTCTGGCCATGCTCGGCGCGTCGGCGGCCCTGCATATTTCCGACATTCCTTTTGCCGGTCCCGTGGCGGCCATCCGCGTGGGCTACGCCGACGGCACGTTTCTGCTGAACCCCACCGCCTCCCAGCTGGCGGGCAGCGAACTGAACATGGTCCTGGCCGGGACCCGCGACGCCGTGGTCATGGTCGAAGGCGGCGCCCAGTTCCTGTCCGAGGACATCATGGCCGAAGCCGTGGCCTGGGGACACGCCCAGCTCACTCCTTTCCTGGACGCCCAGGAGGAACTGCGCACTACTCTGGGCAGGGAAAAATTCGTGGTCACTCCGCCTCAGGAACCCGAGGATCTGATCGCCGCCGTGACCGAGCTGGCCGAGGCGCCTCTCGCCGCCGCGCTGACCGTGCCGGCCAAAATGGAACGCCGGGACGCCAAGAAAAAGGTTCGCCAGGATCTCTTGGAGTCACTGGCCGTCCGCTTTGCCGACAATCCGGAGCGGCTCAAGAATGTGCCGGAAATTCTTGAGGATCTGGAA
>JAUMXF010000035.1:1770-19694 GCA_030529235.1 Pseudomonadota bacterium | reverse complement strand
GACGAATGGTTTTTCATTCTCATGCGCCGCTAAACCGTTTGGAGAAGAGTCGCGATTCCAATCCGTCCGGCCGCTTGGACGATGACAGGACTCTTGCATAGGGCCGGGATCAGTGCCACACATCGCGCTGACGCCGCGCCGGTGGCGGCGGTGAACACCACCTCGACAAGGAAACATCATGACCGAGGACTGTCCGGGCCGGAATTCCCTGACCGAGCGCGCCATACCCATCCTGCTCAGGCTTCTGGTCTGGGGCGGGGTCTTCGCCATTTTCTATATCCTGCGCTCCTTTTTCCTGCTTCTCTTTCTGACTTTCGTATTCGGGTACATCCAGAGCCGGGGTGTGAACAAACTGGAGCGGTTCATTCCCCACCGCGCGGTCAGGGTGGTCTTGGTGGCCAGCCTGTTTCTGGGCGTTCTGGTGGCGGTGGGCGTTTTTCTGGTGCCAAGAGCCAAGGACCAGACCATCCTGTTCGCGGCTCAACTGCCGGAATACATGACCCGTCTGGATCTGGAGCTGATGACCCTGGCCGAACGGTATCCGCTGGTGGAACGCGTCCTTTCCGAACTGACTCCGGTCTCGGCCCATCCCTCTTCGGGCCTGGGCGGCTCCCGGAGCGCCGCTCTGGTGCAGCAGGTTTTCGGTCTGGGCGAAACCTCCGACGGTCAGCATCAGCTCAATCAGGTGCTGGACCTGATCCGGGGCGTGGGCGGACGCGTGGCGGCCATTGCTTCGGCCTTTCTGCTGTCTCTGCTCTTTTCCTTTCTGATCGTGCTGGACCTGCCCCGGCTCAAGGCCAGCGTGGTGTCTCTCGAACAGTCCAAGCTGGGCTTCATCTACCGCGAAGTGGCGGGCAGCATCCGCGATTTCGCCAGTGTGCTGGGCCGCGCCCTGGAAGCCCAGTTCACGATCGCCGTGGTTAATTCCCTGCTGACGGCCCTTGGCGTGGCCATGCTGGGCATGAGCTCCGCCCTGGCCTTTCTGACTCTGATCGTGTTTCTGTGCAGCTTCATACCGGTGCTCGGGGTATTCATCAGTTCCGTGCCCATCTGCCTCATCGCCCTGCAGACCTCCGGCCTGACCACCATGATTCTGGCCATCATCATGATCACGGTCATCCACCTCATCGAGGGTTATGTGCTGAATCCCAGAATCTACGGCTCCTACATGCGCATCAATCCGGTCATCGTGCTGGTCATCCTGACCGTGGGGGCAAAACTGTTCCACATCTGGGGGCTGGTGCTGGGCGTGCCCATCTGCACATATATTTTCGGACAGGTCATCCGCAATCCGGAGACCCAAACCGCGCCCGCGCCTGAAAACGCCGGGCTGGAGGAAGCATCATGAAAAGCGGGCTGAGAGTGGTCCTGCTGGAGGAAGAAGGGCTGGTCCGCAATGTCTTGGTCAAGGCCCTGGCCGACTGGGGGTACGTCTGCGAGGTGCCCGAAGACGAGGACGCCGTCTGGGCCGCCGTGCGGCGGGACGCCGCTCCCACGGCCGTGGTGGCGGACTGGCATACGGATATTCTCGATTGTGGGGATTTCTTCCGCAAAGTCCGGCGCGTCGGGGAGCACTGCCATCTGGTGGCGGGCATTCCCCGCAGCGGCGCGGACGGCATCCGTGTCTGCATCAGGGCCGGAGCCCATGATTTCGTATACCGGCCCTATAATCTGGACGAGGTCCGGGTGCGCTTGCATGCCATTGGCAGAATCATGGGCCTGCCGGGCGGTTCGCTGTCTTTTGATTAAGCCGGCTTCACTTTTCCAGTACAACCCGCCGCACGCCCGAAATCCCGCGCTGTACTGTCCGGGTGTAGCGGACGGCCGGGTATCCGAACAGCATCACATACAGAGACCGGTGGTCCTCCGGTATGTTCAGCAAACGAAGCATTTCCGGTGCCACGTCGCACAGGGCCCAACGGGCGAACCCGCACCACAGCGTACCAAGACCCAGACTTGCGGCCATGAGCTCGAAATAGGTCAGGGCGATGAATGGATTGGCCTCGGCCGAAGGATTTTCCGCCGGTTCCGAAGCGATGACCATATGCGGAGCGTGCTGGAAGATGGGATCCCTGCCCTTGGCCCAGGCATCGGCAAACCTGACGAAGAAGCCCATTTTCTCCGGCAGGCGGTTTTCCCGCGCGGCCTGCCGGATGGTCTCGTAGGTCCGGCTGCGCACCACATCCATGACATGCGGATCGTCCACCAGAGTAAAGCTGACCTGGCGGCGATTCTTTCCCGAAGGCGCATACATGACCACGCTCATGAGCCGGTCCACGATCTCCCGGGGCACGGCCTCTTTTTTGTACCGGCGTACGGACCTGCGCCCGCGCATCAGGTTTTCCACCATCTCCGGGGAAACGGGCCGGACTTCAGGGCTGTGATCCGGATTGAGACCAAAAACGGAGAGAGCAGCGGCAGGGCACACAGCCAGACAGTGCTGGCAGCCTATGCAGGCATTTTCCCGGTGCGGCAGAACCCGCGGCGGGCCGCCGTCCGCTTCCAGCACACCCACAGGACAGTCCGCCACACACTGGCCGCACTGGGTACAGCGGTCCGGGTCGATGATCAGATCGAGCATGGCTTCAAATATGGCGCGGTATTATCTCAAGTCATTAAATGGAGATCCAAGAGCATCTTTCCTGACACATCTGGTTGAGACATCATCACAGTCAGTTTGGACAGTCAGGAGCCAATTGGCGTGGGACCGGAGAGAAACCAGAGAGAGAGCGCCGCAATCAGAGTGATGAAAAGAAGCGTACCCAGTAGCAGCATATGGTTCTGTCCTGCTGACTGGAGTTCTTCTTGCGTCAGTACTACAGCCTCTGCCGCCTCTTTTCGGCTTTCCCTGGCCGCTTCTCTGTTTGGCGGGCCGGGCTCGAAGGCGGCCTCTACATCGGTGGCATGCTGACCGCTCAAGGCCTTGAGGGCCAGCGTGATGGTCATTATACGCAGGATGCCGACAATTCCGGCCGCCCGGCGGACCAGAGGTTCCGGATTGGAAATGAGACCGCCGTCCAGGCCGGCGGAATTCAGGAGAAAGCGCATGTACTCGAAGGCCTGCTCGCGGGTCAGCTTGGGGAGGTTTATGATATTGCCCAGCAGCGCCTGCACATTCCGGTTATCGGGGCGGGCCAGTTTGTGGATCAGTTCTCCATTGCCGATCAGGACCACCTGCAGGACGCTGCCTTTGTGCTTGGCCAGGGTGAACAGCCCGGCCATGAAGGCGAAATCGTCATCCTGGAGCAGGTGCGCGTCGTCGATGATGAGCACAACCCGCAGTTTTTCCTGCAATTCTCTGGATAAACTTGACGGTGCTTCTTCTTGGGGAGACAGTCGGCGGCTCAGGGTTCTGGAGAGATTCTCCTCCGCCGAGGCGGAAAGTATGATGGTATGTTCCCGCAGAAGAGAGGACAGGCGGGTCAAGAAGGCTGTTTTGCCGGATTTGGGAAAGCCGATCGCGCAACTCAGGAGCCGTCCGAAATGTACTTCTTCAAGGATGGCTTCGAAGGCATGCTCAAGTTGCGGAGTGAGAAAATAGGCGGTTGTTCCGGAGGCGTTCTCAAACGGCGATTCGTACATATTTTGCCCGTCTGTCTGGAGATGGTTGAAGGTGGATGACGGCCTGGCCGCGGGTTTTCCGATTTGTTCCCGAAGATAGATACAACCATATTCAACCGCAAGTTTTTTTTAAACTATTTAGTGCCGTCCGGGAAAGCTCAGCTATGAATAAATCGTCTATCGCGCCGTTCATGGCCCTGCTTACGGCCATGATGCTGTGGGGCAGTTCTTTTGTGGCTTTCAAGTATGTGGTCATGGTGTTCGATCCTGTGGTCGTCGTGTTTGCGCGCATGGTTCTGGCTTCCTCGCTTTTTCTGCTTGCACTGCGCTGGTGGCGGCCCCGTGTCGTCCACCTGAAAGATGTACCTGTCATGCTGTTCATGGCCCTGTGCGAGCCCTGTCTCTATTTCATTCTGGAAGGCCAGGCCCTGACCCTGACCACGGCTTCGCAGGCGGGCATGGTGGCTGCGACGCTGCCTGTGCTGGTGGCTCTGTGTTCGGTCTTTTTTCTGGGAGAACGTCTGGAGGGAAAGGCCTGGGCCGGGCTTTTTCTGGCCCTGGCCGGAGTGGTCTGGGTCAGCCTGTGCGCTTCGGCCACGGAAACGGCCCCCCGGCCCGTACTTGGCAATTTTCTGGAACTGCTGGCCATGATGTGCGCCGCCGGGTACACCATCAGCATGAAGAAGCTTTGCGACAGCTATTCGCCATGCTTTCTGACCGCCGTGCAGTTTCTGGTGGGAACTGTTTTCTTTTTTCCGCTTCTTTTCCTGCCCGGCATTGAACTGCCCCGGAATCTGACGCCGGGACCCGTCTGGGCCGTTGTCTATCTGGGAACCTGCGTCAGCGTGGGAGCTTACGGTCTCTACAATTTCGGCATCAGCAGATTGCCCGCCTGGCAGGCTTCGGCCTTCATCAATCTGGTTCCGGTATTTTCCATTCTGCTGGGATGGGCCTGGCTGGACGAACGGCTCAGCCTGCTGCAGCTGCTGGGAGCCTGCGCGGTGTTCGGGGGCGTACTCATGAGCCAGCGGTGGGATCACCAGACGCAAAAAGAGGAACGGTTTGCCGGGAATCTTTCTCCGGTCCGCGTTGAAAGGGATAGAAAACGCTCGCGATAGGGGGCTTTGCGCGGAAGAAGGCGCGCCTTTTGCGAATGGGAGCGGCTTTTTCCGGCGGGGCAGAGTATGCGGCCAAAGCCCGGCGTCCCGGCCGGTCACTACCCGTTTTTTTCGGCGCGACCGGCCGTCTCGCGATTTATTCTTCCAGAAGATACCTGTATTTCTTTACGGTGCTGTAGGACCATTCCAGTATTTTCTGCATTTCCGCGGTCACGCTTTCCGAATGGACCTGTCCCTGCATCTGGTCGAGATAGTAGGACAGGCTTCCGGCGTCTTCCTGATAGACCAGCGCGATGGAGTACTGCGAGGCGATGCCCGGACGATCCGGAAACTCCGGCCGGGTCTGGAGATGCAGGACGAACTTTTTCTTCTCCGAGGCGGTCAGCGCAAAAAGTTTGCTGGCCATGAGTTCTTCCTTCATTTTGTAGGACAGGAGCGTACCGCTCTGGTCCGTGCCCTTGGCCAGAATGTCCAGCGGAAGTTTGTCCGCAATCAGGGCACCTGCCCCGGTTTTCGGCGTTTCCGCCGCCGGTTTGGCCTGGTTTGGAGATGGCCGGGTC
Organism: Pseudomonadota bacterium; assembly: GCA_030529235.1. Classification (GTDB taxonomy): domain Bacteria; phylum Desulfobacterota; class Desulfovibrionia; order Desulfovibrionales; family Desulfomicrobiaceae; genus Desulfomicrobium. The sequence goes on along the minus strand of JAUMXF010000035.1, from coordinate 14,455 downwards.
AGGGTCGAATTATCCTCGGCATATGCGTTGAAGGTGAAGAGAAGAAGAAAAACAGCAATGGCGCGGCGCATAAAGACTCCTTTGTCAGTATCGGATATCCCGGTTTCCGGGAGTATTTTTCCGGTTTGATGCCCGCGGGAGCGGCGCATCCGGCATCCACTTTTCACGGCATTTCCATGTCTTTCTGCCAGCTATACTGGCTGCTTCGGCGTCACGAGGTCAAGGAGCGGACGATTCGCGGAAGACTTTTCCATTTCCGCCCGCAGGGCCTCCAGCTGGGTGGCGACAGGTTCCAGAGACGGCGGCGTTTGGGTGTGAACGCGGCTTTCGCCCTCATTGTCGAGAGCTTCCAGCACCCGCACAAGAGTCAGGTTGCGCGCATCCATGGCCGGTTGCAGGGCGGAGTCCGAACCGTTTCCGGAATTCACGCGGACCAGCATTCCGGCGCGTACCAGCCGGTCGGCCAGGAGGTTGGCCAGACGGGAAGACATGCCCAGTTCCCGGGCGATCTCATCCGGCCTCTGGGCCTTCAGGGCCAGATGGAAGCGGCGGACCACATGGGTGCAGAGCAGTACGGCGTGGCGACGCATTTCGGCGGCGCTCAATTCCTTTTCGCCTGCCGCCGGATGCTCCGGCTCACGGACGTGTTCCAGCGCGTGGACTATTTCCGCGCCGAAAAGCACGATATACCAGCTGATGTTCAGCCACAGGAGAAAAAGAGGCAGGGCCGCGAAGCTGCCGTAAATGGCGTTATAGGAGGTCATGCTGATCTGGAATTTGACGTACCCGGCCTGGAGGAGCTGATAGGCCGATCCGGCCGGGATGGCCGCCAGAAAGGCGTGTCCGGCACGAATTCTGGTGTTGGGCATGATCATGTAAAGGAGCGCGAAAAGAATCCAGAGCAGGACATACGGAGCAAAAGCCAGGCCGAGGGCGATAACCGGACTCGTCACGTTTTCGAATCCGGCCCGCGATGACAGGGCCGAAACCCTGGTGGCGATGAAAACCGTGGCGCTGCCGGATGTGATGAGCAGGATGGGGGCGGCGATCATGAGTGTCATGTAGTCGCTCAGTTTGCGCAGGAAAGAACGGTCGGACACGCCCCAGACCTGATTGAAGCATTCCTCGATGTTGCCCAGAACTTTGATCACGGACCAGAACAGGACGATCACGCCGATACCCGCGATGAGCCCGCCCTGAGTGTTGTCCAGCATGTTCCGGGCAAAGACGATGACCTGACCGACAACCTCCTGCTGGGCCGAGAACTGCTCCATGAGTTTTTCTTCCAGCAGGCGTTCGAATCCGAAGCCCTTGGCGATGCCCAGAGCCATGGCCGCCAGCGGCACCAGAGACAGGAGGGTGTAGAAAGTCAGAGCCGAAGCGCGCAGCGGGCCGTTCCGGATCATGAACCCGCTTAGGGCGAGAAAAAGCGTGCGCGGTATGAGCATCAGCAGCCGAAGAAGAGGGCCGCCTTCCGGGCGGACCGGCCATGCGTCCGCAGAAAAAAAATGCAGGATGCGGGCAGGCAGGGAAAGGCGGGCGGAAGAATCATCTGGCGTGGACATGCCGTTTAAGTGACCGGCTTTGTCGCGGTCTGTCAACACGGAAAGCCCGCACAGGAAAAGCGGGGGCCTTTCGGCCCCCGGAGAAGCTATCCGAGAATGGCTTTCAGATCGTCATCCGGCGTGGAGAGCGGCTTGATGTCGAAGTTTTCCACCAGCACGTTCAGCACTGCGGGCGTGATGAAGGCAGGCAGGCTGGGCCCGAGGCGGATGCCCTTGATGCCGAGGCTCAGCAGGGTCAGCAGGATGACCACGGCCTTCTGCTCGTACCAGGACAGAACCATGGACAGGGGCAGATCGTTCACGCCGCACCCGAACGCTCCGGCCAGGGCCAGGGCGATCTGGATGGCGGAATAGGCGTCGTTGCACTGTCCCACGTCCAGCAATCTGGGGATGCCGCCGATGTCGCCCAGTTTCTTGTCGAAGAAGCGAAACTTGCCGCAGGCCAGGGTCAGCACCACACAGTCGGCCGGGACCTTTTCCACGAATTCCGTGTAGTAGTTGCGGCCCGGCTTGGCTCCGTCGCATCCGGCCACCAGAAAGAAGTGACGGATGGCTCCGTCCTTGACGGCCGCGATGACCTTGTCGGCCACCCCGAGCACCGCGTTGCGGCCAAAGCCGGTCAGCACGGTCCCCCTGTCTTCATCCTTGGCGAATCCGGGCATGGACAGGGCCTTTTCGATGACGGGCGTGAAATCTTTCCCCACATGCGTCACGCCGGGCCAGCCCACCAGACCGGTAGTGAAGATGTTGTCCTTGTAGGAATCGGCCGGTCTCTGGATGCAGTTGGTGGTCATGAGGATGGCGCCGGGGAATTCGGCGAATTCCTTCTGCTGGTTCTGCCAGGCCGTGCCGTAGTGGCCGTGGAAATGGGGGTATTTCTTCAGGCCGGGATATCCGTGACAGGGGAGCATCTCGCCGTGGGTATAGACGTTGATGCCCTTGCCCTGAGTCTGCTCCAGCAGCATGCCCAGATCCTTCAGGTCGTGGCCGGAGACGAGAATGGCCTTGCCCGCCTTGGGGCCCAGAGGGACCGGAGTGGGTACGGGATGCCCGAAGGTGCCGGTGTTGCCCGCGTCCAGAAGCTCCATGGCCTTCAGGTTCACCTGTCCGCATTCCATGCACAGGGCGACGAGTTCTTCCAGGCTTTTCGGCTCCAGCGTCGCGGCCAGGGCGCGCTGCATGAATTCGTATACCTTTTCGTCTTCCTGCCCCAGGATGGCCGCATGATCGGAATAGGCGGCCAGCCCCTTGATGCCGTAGATGAGAATCTGCTTCAGGGACCGCAGGTCCGGATGGACTTCCAGAGCCTCGGTCACGCCATGCTGTTCGCCCTGGGCCACGAGCCCTTCAAGCGTGGTGGCGGGAGTGAAAGCGGCCGCTTCTGTATTGACGGTCACGCCCGCTTTGGCGGCCAGAAGGGTGCGGTGCCCTACGGCTTCGCTGATGAGTACCTGAAACCGGGCCGGGTCGAAGTCCACGTTGGTCAGGGTGGAAAAGACGCCTTCGCTTATGAACCGGTTCACGGCCGCGTCGGAAACACCCTTGGCCCGGGCCTGGACGGCCACCTGGGACAGACCCTGCAGGGCATAGATGAGCAGATCCTGCAATGCGGCCACTTCGGGCTGCTTGCCGCATACGCCGACCTTGGTGCAGCCGGTGCCCCTGGCCGTTTGTTCACACTGGTTGCAAAACATGGCTTCCTCCATCGGTTGTTTGTTCCTTGTTGAGAAGGCATCTAACAGGGAGGAGGACTGCCGGCTTTGACCTGCGTCAAAAAACCGCGGGGTCATGGTGAACGGGCCGGGTCATCCGGCTCTGGCAGTGTAAAGAATCAGAATATGGAGAGAGAGCTTGCCGCCGCGCCGATTGCCTAGCGTGTTCCGGCCCGGCGGCGGTTGCGGGAACCAGGGACGTCCCCGCAGGGAGAGGCGGAAGGAGCTATTTCCTGGCGCTTTTATTCAGCGTTTCCATCACTTCGGCCACGGCGGCGGTAGGCTGCTGTTCGTCGATCTGTTGCGCTTTGGGCCAGCGGCATCTATGGTACGAAATGGTCGCTTTCTGGGTGATCTGTTCGACCTTGGCGAGCATCACGCTCATGGCCTCTTCCGTGATGGTGTAATGACCGCAGTCCGGGCATTTGGGCGCGGGCACATCCTCGAAGCAGAACAGGTGATTCCGGCATTCCATCTGATAGGATATGGTTTCCTCGGCGACGCCGACGCCACCGCATTTGGGACAGATCATGACGACCTCCGTTCTTTTGTAATGAATCGCTCTTCATATATCTTTTTCCGGGCATGGCAAATATTCTTTCAACATGTTGATATATAAAATTATTTTTTGGAGGTACGTATGAGCATCGTGGGCTGGATCGGGACAGGGGTGATGGGGCGGTCCATGTGCGGGCACCTGCTGGCCGCAGGGCATACGATGCAGGTGTTCAACCGGACCAGGGCTTCGGCCGAAAGCCTTCTGAAGGCCGGGGCGACGTGGTGCGGCAGTCCGGCGGAAGCGGCGCGCGGGGCGGAATTCGTTTTCACCATCGTAGGCTATCCGTCCGATGTGCGCTCCGTGTATCTGGGCGAGGACGGTATTCTGGCGCATGCGGGCGCAGGGACCGTGGTGGTGGACATGACCACTTCCGAACCCTCTCTGGCCCGGGAGATCTATGCCGCGGCCGGGGAAAAGGGTGTCGCCGCTCTGGACGCACCGGTTTCCGGCGGCGATCTGGGAGCCAGGGACGCGACTTTGGCCATCATGGTCGGCGGTGACGTGGAAACTTTCGAGAAGACCCGGCCGCTTTTCGAGGTCATGGGCAAAAACGTCCGGCACATGGGAGCTCCGGGGGCCGGGCAGCATACGAAGATGAGCAACCAGATCCTCATCGCCGGGACCATGATCGGTGTGGTGGAATCGCTTCTGTACGCGGTGCGCGCGGGGCTCGGCATGGACGCGGTGATCGATGTCATCGGCAGCGGGGCGGCCAGCTCCTGGTCCATCAACAATCTGGGCCGCAAGATCGCCCGGGAGGATTTTTCGCCCGGATTTTTCGTCAAGCATTTCGTGAAGGACATGGGTATCGCCCTGGCCGAGGCCAGGAAAATGGGCATCGCCCTGCCGGGACTGGCTCTGGTCGAACAGCTCTATGTGGCCGCCATGGCCCAGGGGTTCGAGAACATGGGCACCCAGGCGCTGTACAACGCGCTCCTGGCCATGAGTCCGGCCAGATAGCCTTCCGGCCGGCCGGGAGAATCCAGCGCCGTGCGTTCACCGTTTTTTCTGTTTTTTCTGCTGTGCCTGCCGCTTTCCGCCGTGGCGGCGGACGATAAGAAAATAAACATTCTCTATCTCAATTCGTACCATAACGGCTACGAATGGTCTGACTCCATTCTCGGCGGCGTCAGAGACACATTCGGCCGGAGCGGAAAGAACATCTATCTGCAGATAGAGTACATGGATTCCAAGCGGTACTCCCAGGACAAGATAAACGAGATTCTTTTTCAGTATTATCTGTTCAAATTCCGGACGACGCGTTTTGATCTCATCGTCACTTCAGACAACAACGCCTATGAATTCGTCATCCGTTACGGCGAGAGGCTTTTCCCCGGAGTGCCTATCGTCTTCTGCGGTCTGAACGACGTGGCCGCCGGAGATGTGCCCATGCGCCACCGCATGACCGGACTTCTCGAAGAATTCGACGTACCGGCCAACATCGCCATCGCCGCCCGGCTGCACCCGGGCCGGAAGCGGCTGGTGGTCATCGGTGACAGAAGCCTGACCGGCGTGGCCATCGCCAATCAGGTCAGGGCCCAGATCTCCAGATTGCCGAAGGACATGCGCGTGGACTTTCTGGATGAGTTCACCCTGGAGGAGCTCATCGAACTGGTCCGCTCCAGCTCCGGGGACAGCATCTTTTTCTTCATACCTTTTTATAAGGATGTGGGAGAAACCGTGTATTCGGCCCAGGATCTTCTGGAAATCGTCTGGCGGGAGACAGGTGTGCCCCTGTACGCGGCCTGGGAGTTTCTGCTGGGGCACGGCATGGTCGGCGGCAAGCTGGTCAGCGGGCATATGCACGGACAGGCGGCGGCCCGGATCGGCCTGCGCATTCTGGGCGGCGAGCGTCCGGCGGAGATCCCCGTGACGGCCACCCCGGACGAGCCGCCCAGATTCGACTATCAGGTACTGACCCGCCTGGGCATCGATCAGAGGCTGCTGTCTCCGGGCAGCCAGCTCATCAATGCGCCTTCGCCGTTTTATTCCATCAACCGCCATCAGTTCTGGACCATCATCGTCGGGCTGGCGGTTCTGTCCGCCGTTCTCGTGCTGCTGATGGTCAACATCTGGAAGCGCAAGGCGGTGGAACTGCGCATCAAGAACCAGCTGGCCTTTCTGCGCACCCTCATGGATACGCTGCCCGTGCCCATGTATTTTACGGATGAAAGCGGGGCCATCCGCGGCATCAACCGGACTTTCGGGCAATGGTTCGGCATGCGCTGGGACACGGACGAGGATTTCCGCCTCCTGTCGCCGCGTGTGCGGGACAGCCGTTTCGACCCTCTTCTGGACCGGCGCGTGGATTCCTTCGAGACCCGGATTCTCCGAAATGACGGCACCCTTCGCTCCGTAGTGCTGCACAAGAGGCCCTACGCCGATTCAAAAGGCGAAACCGCCGGCATGGTGGGCGTGCTGCACGATATTTCAGACCGCAAACAGGCCGAGGACGGTCTGCGCGCGGCCGAGGAAAAATACCGGACCATCTTCGAGAATTCGGCGCTGGGCATTTTCCGGGCCACGCCCGGCGGCGACTGGCTGGCGGTCAATCCAGCCCTGGCCAGAATGCTCGGCTTTCCGGGCCCCCGGGAACTGATGGATGACCGTCCCAATATTTCCGGCATCTATTTCCAGCAGAGCGACCGGGAACGCATAGTGGGACTTTACCGGCAGGGCCAGGACAGCGTGGAGTGCGAGGTGCTGCTGCGGACCCGAAGCGGCGCGGTGATCACGGCCACGCTCAATGCCCGGGCCGTGCGGGACGCCGAGGGAGCATTCCGGTATTTCGAGGGGTTCGTGGAAGACATCACGGACCGCAAGAAGGCGGAACTGGCTCTGGCCGCTTCGGAAGCCATGCTTCAGCTGGTGCTGGACACCATCCCGCAGCTGGTTCACTGGAAGGACCGCAATCTGCGTATTCTCGGCGCCAACCGGAACTTTCTGACCCACGTGGGGGCTCCGGACCTGGCGGCCATAGTGGGTCGGACCTATGGGGAAATCGCCGCGGATTCCGAACAGACCGGGCAGATCACCCGGTTCGACGAACAGGTCATCGAGCGCGGCGAGCCCATCTTCCGGCTTGAGCTGGAGGCGCGTTCAGCCTCGGGACAGACCATCTGGCTCCTGGCGAACAAGGTGCCCCTGCACGGCCCTCACGGCGAGGTGGTGGGCATGCTCAGCACGGCCGAGGACATCACCCAGACCCGGAATCTGGAAAAACAGCTGATCCAGTCCCAGAAAATGGAAGCCATCGGCACGCTGGCCGGAGGCATCGCCCATGATTTCAACAATATCCTGACATCCATCATGAACTCCACCGAACTGGCCATGGAGGAAGTTCCCGGGAACAGTCTGGTCTGGCAGGATCTGGAGCGCTGTCTTAGGGCTTCGGTCCGGGGACAGGGATTGGTCCGGCAGATACTGGCTTTCAGCAGACCCACGCAGAAAGGATTCGTGCCCACCGATCTGCGCGACGTGGTCACCGAGGCGGCGGCCCTGATCCGGCCCTCCATGCCGTGCAATATCCGCGTGACTTCGACCCTGGAAGAGAACCCGCCGCTGTGCATGGCCGATCCCACGCAAATCCATCAGGTGGTCATGAATCTGGCCACCAACGCGTTTCAGGCTCTGGACGGGGAGCGGGGAGGACGCATCGGCATCGATCTCGGCCAGACTCTGCTTGCGGAGGACGATGCGCGGCAGGACGGCCTCGAGCCCGGCCGCTATCTTGTGCTCAGCATCGCCGATGACGGGCCCGGCATCGACGAGGCCATCCAGGACAAAATCTACGATCCGTTCTTCACGACCAAGAACGGAGGTACGGGACTGGGGCTGGCCGTGGTGCACGGCATCGTGCGCGGACACGGCGGGGCGGTCCGCTTGCATACATCGGCGGAAGGCACGCGGTTCGACATTTTTCTGCCCGCCGTCAGCGATGGAGCGGCTGTCCCGCGGGAATATGCCGGGCAGGCGGAAAGAGGCGGCGAGCGGCTTTTCTTCATCGAGGACGACGAGGAGCAGCTGTCGCTCATTCCGAGGGTGCTTAAAAGTCTGGGTTACACGGTCCATGCCTTCCGCCGGGGCAGGGAAGCCCTGCAGGCGGTGGATGAAGGGGAGCGGCCCGATCTGGTGCTGACGGACTACGACATGCCCGGCATGAACGGAGTGGAACTGGCCCGCGCTCTGGCGCAGCGGCACCCGGATCTGCCGCTCGTCATGTTTTCCGGGCGGAAGCATGCCGGAGAATTTTCGGGACTTCCTGAAAACATTCAGTTTTTTCTGAGCAAACCATACAACAAGGACATGATCGGGCGGGCCGTCCGGAATGTCCTGGACAGGGAGCGCGCATGTCCAGAATCCTGATTGTGGACGACGATCCGCAGATCGGCGAAACGCTGGCCGCCATGGCCGCGCGTCTGGAACATCAATGCCTGACGGCCCGGACCCTGCGGGAGGCCTTGAGCTGTCTGCGGCAGGGAGACATCGATCTCGTTTTTCTGGACGTGCGCCTGCCGGATGGAAACGGCCTCGACGCGCTGGGCGCCATCAGCGCGCTGAGCAATCCTCCCTATGTTATCGTTCTGACCGGTCAGGGCGATCCGGAAGGCGCGGAACTGGCCATCCGCAGCGGGGTGTGGGACTATCTGGTCAAACCGTCTCCCATCCGGCAGATTCGGGACACCCTCAATCGCGCCCTGGCTTCCAGAGAGGAAAAGCGGGATCCGGGAAGATTTCTGGATTTGACGGATGTCGTCGGCCAGAGTCCGGCCATGCGGCGGCAATGTTACGAACGCATCGCCCAGGCCAGCGGATCGGATTCCACCGTGCTGATCACGGGAGAGACGGGCACGGGCAAGGAACTGCTGGCCCGTACCATCCACCGCAACAGCACCCGCTCCGCCCAGAGCTTCGTGCCCGTGGATTGCGCGGCCCTGGCCGAGTCCCTTCTGGAGAGCACGCTGTTCGGGCATGTCAAGGGCGCGTTCACCGGAGCCACCCGTGACGGCACGGGGCTGGTCAAACTGGCCGACCAGGGCACGCTCTTTCTGGATGAAATCGGCGAACTGCCTCTGTCGGCCCAGAAAACATTCCTGCGGGTTCTGCAGGAGCGGCGTTTCCGCCCTGTGGGCTCCAGCCAGGAACTGGAGAGTGATTTCCGGCTGGTCTGCGCCACGAACCAGGATCTGGAGGGAATGGTGCGGGCGGGAAGATTCAGGCAGGATCTTTTCTACCGGATCAACACCATCCGCGTGGAACTGCCGCCCTTGCGGGAGAGGGAAGGGGATATCGAACCTCTGGCGCGGCATCATATCGAGCGGTTCTGCCGCCAGCATCGCATGCCCTGCAAGACTATGGCTCCGGAATTCGTGCGCACGCTCGAACAGTACGAGTGGCCCGGAAATGTCCGGGAGCTGTTCAATACCGTGGAGCAGGCGCTGGTGCTCTCCGGTGCGGGACAGACGGTTTACGCCCAGCATCTGCCCCGGAGCGTGCGGGTCCGCGCGGCCAGATCGCTTCTGGCCCGGCCGGAGGCGCCCATGCTGGACGCGAACGGAATGGAGGAGGCCTTTCCCACACTCAAGGATTTCAAATCCCGGATGGAAGCGGAGTATCTGGCCGGACTGATCAAAAAGTATGGCAGGGATGTGCAGCGGATGGCTCAGGTATCCGGACTGTCCAGGTCGCACCTTTACGCCGTGCTGAAAAAGCACGGTCTGGATGGCTGAAAGGATTTGGTCTGGAAGAGAAGTCTGCCGCGGGCATTGCATTCCTCCGGGTTCTTCGCGCGGCGGAATCAGTGGTGTGAATCCGGCGGATAAGACTTCTGGACGATTTTACAGGGCATGACCCAAAAAAGCGGACGTATGGAATTTCTTCCCTCGTCCGCTTTCATTTTGCGGCTTCTTTGTTTCATGCCGGGTGATCCTCAGGTCATGACTGCGCCGCTTCATGGGACATGTCGCCTCCGGCTTGCTCCCGCGCTGCCGTCCGGGTCGGAATATGGAGAAAACATCCATATTTCTTCCCTGAAAAAGCCGTATTGCCATTTCGGAAAGCGGCTGCTCCAAGGGTGTCCAACCAACAGGAGGAAGCGCATGGAACAGACAATGAAAGCGGCAGGAGCGGAACTTCTGAACACGGAACTGTCCCGGAAGCTCAGAGGCGGGGTGATCATGGATGTAGTAAATCCGGAACAGGCCCGCATTGCCGAGGAGGCCGGGGCGTGTGCGGTCATGGCCCTGGAGCGTGTGCCGTCGGATATCCGCGCGGCGGGCGGCGTGGCCCGCATGTCGGACCCGGGCATGATCCGGGAGATCAAGGCCGCCGTGTCCATTCCGGTCATGGCCAAGTGCCGCATCGGACATTTTGTGGAGGCCCGGGTGCTGGAGGCCGTGGAGGTGGATTATATCGACGAGAGCGAAGTGCTCACGCCCGCCGATGAGGAGTTCCACATCGACAAGACGACGTTCAGGACGCCTTTCGTGTGCGGCTGCCGCAACCTTGGTGAGGCTTTGCGGCGTATCGCCGAGGGAGCGTCCATGATCCGGACCAAAGGAGAGGCCGGTACCGGAGATGTGGTGGAGGCCGTGCGCCATGCCAAGTGCGTGACTGCGGAAATCCGTCGCGTCCAGGTCATGCCTGCGGAGGAGCTGGTCGCCTGCGCCAAGGAAATGGGCGCTCCCGTGGAGCTTCTGCGGCGGGTGAAAGCTCTGGGGCGGCTGCCCGTGCTCAATTTCGCGGCGGGCGGCGTGGCCACTCCGGCGGATGCGGCTCTCATGATGCAGTTGGGCATGGACGGCGTGTTCGTGGGCTCGGGTATTTTCAAAAGCGGCGATCCCGCCCGGCGGGCCAAGGCCATTGTGGCAGCCGTGGCGCATCATGACGATCCTCGCGTACTGGCCGAAGTGAGCGAGAATCTCGGCCCGGCCATACCGGGAATGGCGGCCCGGTCCCTGCCGGACGCGGAGCAGATGTCCACGCGGGGCTGGTGACGGAAACCGGCCCGGTTCCGGACCGCTCCCCCGGGCGGAGTGGACAAGGGCGGCGCGGACCCGTTAGGCGGCTTCAGGGAGGAGCCGCCATGACTATTCTGATCAAAAACGCGCGCCTTGGAGACGCCGCGGCGGACGTGCTGATCCGGGACGGCCGTTTCGACTCCATCGGCCCCGAGGCGGATGTCGCGGCCGACACCGTGGTGGACGGCTCGGGCAAGGCCATTCTGCCGTCTTTTCACAACACGCACACGCACGCGGCCATGACATTGCTGCGCGGCTACGCCGACGACATGGAGCTGCACACCTGGCTGTCGGAGCACATCTGGCCCTTCGAGGCGGGGCTGACCGAGGAGGACGTCTACTGGGGGGCCAGACTGGCCTGCCTGGAGATGATCCGCTCGGGCACCACATTCTTCACGGACATGTACTGGCATTGGCGGGGCACGGCCCGTGCGGTGGAGGAAATGGGCCTGCGCGCGGCCCTGTCCGCCGCGTTTTTCGATTTCGGCGATCCCGGCCGGGCCGAAGCCATGAAACGGCAGGTCATGGAACTGCACGCGGAAAGCGGATCACTTTCCGGCCGCATCCAGTTCGTGCTGGGACCCCACGCCATCTACACCGTCTCCGCCGCTTCCCTGCGCTGGGTCGCTGAATACGCGGCGGAACACGGTCTGCGCATCCACATGCACCTGAGCGAAACACGGAAGGAAGTGGAGGACTGCCAGGCGGAACACGGTCTGCGCCCCGTGGAATATCTGCATTCCCTGGGGCTTCTGGGCCGGCATCTGAGCCTGGCTCACGCCGTGTGGCTGAGCGAGGCGGAAATGGAACTGCTGGCCGCACACGGCGTGCAGGTGGCCCATTGTCCCGTCTCCAACATGAAGCTCTGCTCCGGCCGGTTCGACATGGCGGGCATGCGCCGTCACGGCGTGCCCGTGGCTCTGGGGACCGACGGATGCGCCTCCAACAACAACCTGGACATGTTCGGCGAGATGAAGGCCGCGTCTTTGCTGGCCAAGATCACCTCCATGAATCCTTCCCTTTTTCCGGCGCGGGAAGCGCTGGATGCGGCTACCGTGGCCGGGGCGCACATGTTCGGCCTGGAGAGCGGACGCATCGCCGTGGGTGCTCCGGCCGACTGCATGCTGGTGGATCTGAACCGGCCGTGCATGACGCCGGACCATCATCTGGAATCCAATCTGGTGTACAGCGCCACTGGAGCCTGCGTGGATACGGTGATCTGCGCCGGGCGTATTCTCATGCAGGGCGGCGTGGTGGACGGCGAGGAAGAGATTCTGGCCAGGGCCGGGGAAACGGCGGCCCGTCTGGCGGCGGCCGCACGCTCCGGAGGTGGTGCGTGCTCCTGATCTATACAGGTCCGGGCAAGGGCAAGACTTCGGCTTGCGTGGGACAGGCCGTGCGCGCCCTGGGGCGGGGATTTCGGGTGGCCTTCGGGCAGTTCATGAAGCGTCCGGATCAGGCCGGAGAACAGGAGATGCTGGCCCGGCTGCTGGGGGAGAATTTTCTGGCTTCCGGCGCCGGATTCTACCGCGACCGCGCCGATTACGCCCTTCACCGCCGGAAGGCTCTGGAACTTCTGGACTGGGCCGGAGAGCGGATTGACGCGGGGCTCGACATGCTGGTGCTGGACGAAACCCTGTACGCTCTGGGGCATGGGCTGGTGGAGGAGGCCGAAGTGCGCGGCCTGATCGAACGGTGCGCCGCGCGGAACTGCCATCTGGTGCTGTCCGGCCGCGGCGCGCCGGACTGGCTGGTGGAGGAGGCGGATATCGTCTCGGACATCGCCGAGGTCAAGCACATATACGCTCTGGGCGGAAAGGCCCGGCCCGG
>JAUMXF010000035.1:0-1670 GCA_030529235.1 Pseudomonadota bacterium | reverse complement strand
GTCCGCATGCCGGACATGCTCCGGCTTTCAGGATGGAGCGCAGGACCGTAAATCCTTCCCGCTCGATGAGCGTTGCGCCGCAGGGACAGACCGTGTTCTGCCAGCGGGAGCGCATATTCCCCGCGAAAACGAAAAAGAGCCCCTCGGCCCGGCCGATCTCCACGGCGCGCAGCAGCGTGTCCGGCGGCGTGGGCGGGATGTCCTGCATCCGGCAGGCGGGATGAAACCGTGAGACGTGCCAGGGCGTGTCCCCACCCAGTTCGGTACGCAGAAAACGGGCTATTCCCGCCAGTTCCCGGTCCGAGTCATTCAGACCGGGAATGACCAGAGTGGTCACTTCCAGATGCCAGCCCAGCTTTTTCATAAGAACCAGATTTTTCAGCACCGGGCGCAGCCGCGCGCCGCAGATGTCGCGGTAGAAGGTGTCATTGAAAGATTTGAGATCGATGTTGGCGGCCTGGATGAGGGGGCCCAGCGCTTCCAGACACGGGCGACTCTGGAATCCGTTGCTGACCATGATATTCCTGAGACCCGCGTCCAGAGCCGGCTTGGCCGTTTCGATCATGAGCTCGAAAAAAACGGTCGGCTCAGAGTAGGTGTAGGCCATGGACGCCGCCCCGGAGGCCGATGCCATGCGGACCAGTTCGGCCGGGTTGATGGCCTCGCCGTGAATGGCTTGCCGGGGGGAGGGACAAGACAGACTCCAGTTCTGGCAAAAAGCGCAGCGCATGTTGCAGCCGGGAGCACCCACGGACAGGGTGGCCGTGCCGGGCAGAAAATGAAACAGCGGTTTCTTTTCCACCGGATCCAGATGCAGGGCGGCCACCTTGCGGCCGGAGAGGCTCACAAGAGAGCCGCCGCGATTTTCGCGCACACTGCACCTGCCGCGTCCACCGGGCGGGATGCGGCAGAAGTGGGCGCACAGAAGACAGCGAACGTCTTGTCTCGCCGATCGCCACAGGAGCGCCGGGGCATCCATCTATTTTCCCCTGACCCGGATTTCCGGCCTGATGATGAGGGGAAAGGCTTCCGGAGACGGTGTCCGCCGCGCCTCCGGTTCGACGCCCATGAACGTGCCGTTTTCCGGGCTGGATTCCATGCGCAGGGGCGGCGTCCGCCGGTCCGCAGCACCGGGGGCCGCCAGCATGAGCGTGTCCCGGTCCTTTCCCGAATCGACCAGAATGTCCCCGCCGCAAGCCTGACCGCATAGTCCGGTCAGGAACGTGACGGCCAGTGCCAGAACTGTTTTTACTTTACTTGAAGAGGGCATGCGTTTACTTGTTCTGGTTCAATGAGTGGTATGGATAACTTATCTTATTGACGGGGAAGAGACAATGCACAGCTCCCAGCGGGACAAGGCGTACAAGGACGCCGGAGTGGACATCGGGGCGGGAAATTCATTCGTTTCGCGGATCAAGCCCTTGGTGGCGTCCACGTACACCAAGGGTGTGGTCAACGATATCGGCGGGTTCGGCGGTCTGTTCAAGCCGCCCATGTCCATGTTCAACGATCCGGTCCTGGTGGCCTCCACCGACGGAGTGGGCACGAAGCTCAAGCTCGCCTTTCTGTTTGACGTGCATCATACTGTGGGCATCGATCTGGTGGCCATGAGCGTCAACGACATCGTTGTTCAGGGTGCCAGGCCCCTCTTCTTTCTGGATTATTTCGCC
>JAUMXF010000034.1 GCA_030529235.1 Pseudomonadota bacterium | reverse complement strand
CCCATATACTCCCGCCCGTAGCTCTTCTTCAGCCGCCAGGCTCCAAAGGCTTCCAGCACCTCGTGCCCGGCATCACTCAAAAGGACCACTCCAAGATTATGCTTGGTGGAAAAATTCCGGTGGGATTTCACGGAATCAGGGCTTACACCCAAAATCACCGCGCCGAGAGATGTAAATTGGCCCTGGAGTTCGCTGAATTCCTTGGCTTCCAGTGTGCATCCCGGGGTATTGTCTTTGGGGTAGAAGTACAAAACCACCCACTGTCCACGTAAATCATCAAGCCGGACCTCGGTTCCTTCCGCATTGGGCAGACAGAAGCCGGGAGCCTGTGTGCCGGGTTCGAGTATGGGACTATCGGCCATGATTGCCTCCTTTGATGTCAGTTGCTGCCAATTGATTTCAAATCCGCGCCGGGATGTTCAGAGACTGGCGGCGTTCAAACCGGACAGATAGCCTGACGACAAAGCCGCCTGCAGATTGAATCCTCCGGTATCCGCGTCCATATCCAGTACTTCTCCAGCCAGAAACAGCCCAGGCTGCACACGCGACTGCATGGTTTTGGGATTTACCTCGCCCAGCGGCACGCCTCCTGCCGTGACGATGGCCTCCCGCAATGGACGGCAGGCGGTGACTGTGAAGCGCACTTCCTTCAGCCAGTTCCTAAGGCTCCTGCGTTCCTCTGCGGAAACCTGATGAGCGGCTTTGGTCCCGGACAGACCGGTCTGATCCAGACAGACGGGAATGAGTTTTGGGGGCAGCAGGCCGCGAAGCAGGTTTTCCACGAACATTTTGCCGTGACCGTCCAGATCCCGCAACAGCCGGGCATCAAGCCTGGCCGGATCGAGAGCGGGCTTCAGATCGATCAGGATTTCGGTTTTCTTCCCGGCTTCCAGAGCCTGTGCGGCGGCTTTGCTCAAGGTGAGAATGATGGGACCGGACAGGCCGAAGTGGGTGAAGAGCATTTCGCCCATCTCCGAGCCTGTTTTTTTGCCGTCCACACGCAGTTCGGCGCGGACGTTCTTAAGCGAGAGACCTTGCAGGCGGGCCGCTGTGTCGCCTCTCGTGACCAGAGGGACAAGGGCCGGTCTGGGAGGAACAATGCTGTGTCCCAGGGAGGCGGCCAGTGCGTACCCGTCTCCGGTGGAGCCTGTGGCGGGATAGGACGCTCCCCCTGTGGCCAGTACGACATGGCGGCCCCGGTAGGTCTGGTCCGAGAAGAGTTCAAAGCCTGTGTCCGTGAACTGGATTTTCCGGATGCGTCGGCCTGTCTGGATGGCCGCGCCTTGATTCCTCACGTTGCGGACCAGAGCGTCGACCAGGTCCTGGGCGTTGTCGCTTTCGGGAAAAATGCGGCCGCCGCGCTCCACTTTGGTGGGTACGCCCAGGCGCGCAAAAAATTCCACGTTGTCTTCGGTGAAAAAATGGCTGAAGGCCGGGCGCAGGAAGCGGAATCCCTTGCCGAAATGATTCAGGAATTCATCCATGGGTGCGGTGTTGCCGATATTGCCCCGGCCTTTGCCGCAGATGCGCAGCTTCCGTCCGGGACGGTCCATGCGCTCCAGAAGCAGGGTGGAAGCTCCGCGCCCGGCGGCTGTGGCGGCGGCCATGAGGCCGGCCGGTCCCCCACCGATGACGATGACGTCAAACATCACACTCCTTTCGTGTTTTCATGCAGCCATTTCGTACTTCAGTGGACCGTCGGGCCATATCTTTTTTATTCGGCTTCATTCGGAGCCATGTCTGCCTGTGGGCGGGACTCGGCACAAGTTTCCGGTTGAGGTCCGCCTTTTTTTATGCTGGATTGCCTGCGCCATGACAGAACATTCCCCTCAGGCAGCCGCTGGCAGCGTCTCGCGTAACCCTTTGCGCAGGCTCTACGACTGGACTCTGCGCTGGGCCGCCACACCGTACGCTCTGCCCGCTCTGGCGGCGCTCTCTTTTGCCGAAAGTTCCTTTTTTCCGGTGCCGCCCGATGTGCTGCTCATCGCGCTGTGTTTTTCCACTCCGGACAGATGGCTCCGTCTGGCGCTGTGGTGCACGGTCGCGTCCGTGGCCGGAGGTCTGCTCGGTTATGCCATCGGCTGGGGCCTGTGGGACACCGTGGGCCAGCCGTTGGTGCATTTCTATCAGGGTGAGCAGGTGGTGGAGTCGGTCCGGATCTGGTATCAGGAATACGGATTCTGGGGCGTCCTCGCCGCGGCCCTGACGCCCATTCCTTACAAGGTCTTCACCATCGCTTCGGGCCTGATGCGTTTTGACCTCGCGCCCTTTGTCCTGGCCTCGGTGCTGGGTCGGGGAGGGCGCTTTTTCCTTGTGGCCGGGCTCATCCGGCTCTGCGGCGCACGGATCAGACCGTTTCTGGAAAAGCACTTCGAACTGGCCGTTTCCGCGTTGCTGGCACTGGGTATTCTCGGCTTCGCGGTGGTGGCGCTGCTCAAATGACTTCACCGGGCGTTTGACATTACGGCCACAGGCGGTCCAGAGGGCGAATGGTCTTTTCCTTCACCCAGGGTGCCGTGCGGGCCGCGTAGTCCGCGAAGTGGGCCGTATGCCGGTGCTCGTCGTAAAATGTGCGGGCATCGGTATAGCCTTCGTACAAAATGAAGTGCGTCCGATCCCCGGGGTTTTGCAGCACCTCGAAACACAGACACCCCGGCTCCAGCCTGCGCGAGTTTTCGGCCTGTTTCACGGCCGCTTCCCGGAACTGCTCCACGCAATCTTCCCTGACAAAAATATCGACGATGACGCTGAACATGGTGTCTCCTGGCTGAGTTTTCCGGCCGCTTCATCCATAGATGCCGCTCTCTGGAGCGTCAAAGGCTTTGGGGTTGCCTTGCACCGCGTCACAGGATTTCGCGTTCTTCCTGCCAGAAGACCAGACGGCGCAAGAGCGCATCCATCAGAAAGTAGAGAGCCAGAGAGGCCGCGGCCAGCATGGCCAGAGCCGCGAACATGATGTCGATCTGCATGCGGGCGTTGGCGTGGAGCATGGCGAAGCCCAGCCCGGCGCTGGAGCCGACCCATTCTCCCACCACGGCCCCGATGGGCGCCACGGCCGTGGCCACGCGCAGGCCCGAAGCCAGAGCGGGCAGAGCCGAGGGAATGACGATAGCGGTCAGAACGGCGCCCGGCTTGGCGTTCATGATGCGGGCCAGTTCGAGCAGGTCGGATTCGGTGCGGCGCATGCCCGAATAGAAAGACGATGCTACGGGGAAAAAAATAATGAGTACGGCCATGGCTACCTTGGAGGCCATTCCGTAACCCAGCCAGAGCACCAGAATGGGGGCCATGGCGAAAACCGGGACGGCCTGGCTGATCACCAGCACGGGCAGGAGCCAGCGTTTGAGCAGGGGCGAGAGGATCATGACCAGCGCCGCACTCACGCCAAGTGCCGAGCCCAGAAGCAGCCCCAGCAGGATTTCGCTTATGGTTACGCCCAGATGGGAGAAAAGCATCTGGTGATGGGCCACGGCTGCCCGGACTACAGGCAGGGGGCCGGGAAGGATGTAGGGCGGCATTCCGGTCAGGCTGACCAGAAGCTGCCAGAGGAGGACGAGCCCGGCGCACAGAACAAGCGGGCGGTGGAAGTTCACGGTGTTTCTCCGCCCATGAGCTGTTCCAGCAGCTCCGCATACAGCCGGATGGTTTCCGGATGGTCCGGAGCACGGGGGGGCAGGCCCGGAAGGTCCATTTCACTCACGGCGCGGGTGGGCGTTCCGCCGAGCACGACGAGCCGGTGCCCCAGACGCAGGGCCTCAAGAGGGTCGTGGGTGACCAGCACCACCGTGGCTCCCGCGGTCATGTCCGCGGCCAGATTCTGCAGGCGCAGGCGGGTCAGGGCGTCCAGAGCGGAAAAGGGCTCATCCATGAGAATGACCGGCCGCTCTTCCATGAGCGTGCGCAGCAGGGCCGCCCGCTGGCGCATGCCGCCCGACAGACTGGCCGGCAGCAGATGTTCGCTGCCCGCAAGGCCCGCCTCGCGAATCAGGCTGCGGGCCTTCTCCCGCTTCCGGGGCGTGATTTCCCGGCGCAGGCGCGCGCCCAGCAGCACATTATCCAGCAGGGAAAACCAGGGCAGCAGCAGGTCCTTCTGACCCATCCAGGCCATCAATCCCTCTCCGCCGGGCTCAAGGCGCACCTCGCCGGAAAAGGAAAGGTCCGGCTCCCCGGCCAGAAGCTTGAGCAGCGTTGACTTGCCGCATCCGCTGGGGCCGAGGATGCAGGTGGTACGGCCGGCGGGAAGATGCAGAGACAGATCCGCGAACAGCACCCGGTCCGCGTAGGCGATGCCGACGCGGGAAAGGACGATGGCTGGAGCGTTCATGCCCTCCGCCAGACCGCCGGAAGCGGTTTGGAAAGCCGCCTGCTGCGGGCCATGCGGCGGGCGGGACGCGGAAGCTGCGTCGTATCCCTCATCGGCGTGTTTCCTCAGAAGAAGCGGAAAAAATGGTGTACGGGCCCGTGCCCCTGGCCGAGTGTATATTCCGCACCGCCTTCGATGGCTTGAGTGATGTAGTCCTTGGCCTGACGCACGGCCGTTTCCACAGTCTGCCCCTTGGCCAGACCCGAGGCGATGGCCGAAGACAAGGTGCATCCCGTGCCGTGGTTGTTGCGGGTGGGGATGCGTTTTCCGCTGAGGATCACGGCGCGGTTCTCAGCGCCCAGGTACAGGCAGTCGTCGCTGTCGCCGGATTCCAGATGTCCGCCCTTGATCAGCACGTTGGCACAACCGAGGTCCATCAGCTCCCGGGCAGCCTCGCGCACATCCTCGGGTGTGGCGATTTTCCGCCCCAGCAGGGCCGACGCCTCCGGTATGTTGGGCGTGATGATGGTGGCCAAAGGGATGAGTTCGGTTTTCAGGACACCGATGGCTTCGTCCTGAAGCAGGCGGTCTCCGCTCTGGGCGACCATGACGGGGTCCAGCACGATGGTCCGCATGCCGTGCCTGACAAGGCCCTGAGCCACGGTGCGGATGAGTTCCGGAGAAAAGAGCATGCCGATCTTGACCGCGTCCGCACCGATGTCGGACAGCACCGCGTCCATCTGAGCATCCACGAAGTCTGTGGGTATGGGGTGGATGCCGGATACGCCCAGAGTGTTCTGGGCGGTCAGGGCCACGATGACGGACAGGCCGTAGCAGCCGTTGGCGGCAATGGTCTTGATGTCGGCCTGGATTCCGGCTCCGCCGCTGGAATCGGTCGTGGCGATGGTCAGCACTCTATGGTAGGTTTTGTGGCTCATGGTTGCTCCTGTGGGTGGGGTGATGGGCATGTAATGCTTTTGCCTGGTTCGGCCTGCCCCGCGTTCGGGAAATTTCAGCCAATTTCGGGGACGAACATTTCGGAGCTGGATTTCGCTCAGTTTCCGTCTTCGCGGATGCGGCAGCGAAGCCCGAATTCCTCCGGCGACAGGGCGTGGAGGGCGTCCAGCAGCCGGACCTGGAATGTTCCGGGACCACCCGCGTTCTGTCCGGCCATTTCCCCGGCGACACCAAGAAAGGCCAGGGCCGAGGCTGCCGCTGAAAACGGATCGGGGTCCACGGCGTGAAACGCGCCCGTCAGGGCGGAAGCCGTGCAGCCCATGCCCGTGACCAGAGGCATCAGGGCATGTCCGCCGTCGATGCGCGCCACCCGGCGACCGTCGGTGACCAGATCCGTCACGCCGGTCACGGCCAGGGTCACGTTCAGTTCCCGGGCCAGCAGCATGGCCGCCTGAGCCGCGTCGTCCACGGAGCGGGTGGCGTCCACGCCTTTGGTGGCGGAGTTTTCCCCGGCCAGGGACAGAATTTCCGAGGCGTTGCCCCGGACCACGCTCACTCTGGTCCGGGCCAGAATCTCCTTGGCCGCGCGGGTGCGCAGGGCGGTGGCTCCGGCGCCCACCGGATCGAGGATGATGGGCTTGCCAAGCCTTGTCGCCGCTCGTCCAGCCCTGAGCATGGCCGCGACCCAGACATCGGTCAGGGTGCCGATGTTGAGCACCAGAGCACCGGCAAGGGCCGCCATTTCCTCCACTTCGTTCTCGGCGTGAGCCATGACCGGCGACGCGCCGCAGGCCAGCAGGGCGTTGGCCGTGGAATTCATGACCACGAAATTGGTGATGTTGTGGACAAGAGGGCGGGTCTGGCGGATGGCGCGGAGATTGGCGGAAGCTTTGCGGATCAGGCTGGACATGGGCACCTCATGCGGTAATGCGGAAAAACACGGGGTGCGGCGGGGACGACGGATTTGCATTTCCCTTCGCTGGTATGACCCAGATCAGGTTCAACGGGTATCATCTCAGGCCCCTCGCCACCCCTGCAAAAAACCGTGAGCAAACGGCTAGGAAAAGGTCCGGCGGCTGTCAAGGACCCCTGCGCCCGGTGGCGCAAACAGGAGAAAATGCATGACCCTGGCGGAAAAAAAAGACCTGAGTCTGCGGCGTATGAGAGAGGTGCTGGACCGCTTCGGTCCGGAAACTGCCGTGGGCTGGACCGGCGGAAAGGATTCCACGGTGGTGCTTGCGCTGTGGCGGCGGGTACTGGCCGAAGCCTTTCCCGGAGCCGCCGTCCGGGCGCTGAATCTGGATACGGGATGCAAGTTCCCGGAAGTGCTGGAATTTCGCGACAGAATAGCCCGGCTGTGGGGGCTCGACCTGCGCGTGGTCCGGCCGGATGTGGAGCTGAGCCGGTATCCTCTGGCCGCCGATCCGCTGTCCTGCTGCCGGGATCTGAAAATCACTCCCTTGAACAGGGCTGTCGCCGAACTCGGCCTTCCGGCTCTGCTGACCGGCGTGCGCGCCGACGAGAACCCTGACCGCGCCGGCCGCCCCTGGCTTGAAGACCACGGCGGACATTTCCGGGCCGCGCCCATCCTGGAATGGACGGAGCTGGACGTGTGGACCTTCCACGTGCGCGAGGAACTGCCCTGGTGCAGCCTCTACGATCAGGGGTACCGCTCTCTGGGCTGTATGCCCTGCACGGACGTGTCCGGTTCCGGAGAGCGCTCCGGGCGGGACAGCCGCAAGGAGAAGAGCATGGAGCGGCTGAGGAGCCTGGGATATTTCTGATCCACGCATGCCGGTACGGAAAAGGACGCGCGGGCTGAGGATGAGCGGGAGGCCCTGCGTCCCGGCATGGCGGCCGGAGCCGCCGCGCGTCAATCCACGATGAAGATCTTTGCCCCGCCCTTGGTCGATGAACGGTGAGGCGTTTCGTTGTCCGCCACCTGGTAGGTCATGCCCGACTTCAGCACGAATACGCGGCCGTCCTTCAGTTCCGTGCGCAACTCGCCTTCCAGGCAGAGCAGAATGTGGCCCTTGTCGCACCAGTCCGCAGCGCGGTAGCCCGGAGCGTACTCGGCCATGCTGACGCTGATGTCGCCGAACTGGATGGTCTTCCAGACCGAGCTGCCCTGTTCGCCCTTGTGTTCGACGGCCTCAATGGTTGACCAGTCCGTGGTGCCGAAGGGAATGTCCGATATGCGCATATTGCCTCCCGTGGTCTGTCCGCCTCTGATTTTCCTGTGAGGGATTTTGTGGCGGAGATTTTGCTGATGCCGCCAAATGCAATCTCTGACCGGAAACGCTGGTTCCAGAAGTATTCTGACCTTCGGGAGCATCGTCAACCAGTATTTCCCAAAGACATGGCTGCCCGGATTTGTGACCGTATGATTTCATTTGGAGTTGAAAGATTATAAAGGCGATCTCAGTGCAGGTACGGCCAATTTTACCGGCTTCATTGCCCTGATGGTTCTGGACAGCTTCGCATCGGACCCATACATCTTGCGCCATGCTTCCTCCCATCGTGCTGCTTACGGATTTCGGCCATCAGGACCCCTATGTGGGCCAGATGAAGGGTGCCATTCTTCGGCACGCGCCCGGGGTGCCTATTGTGGATCTCTGCCATGAAATCTCGCCATGCAATGTGGCTCAGGCCGCATTCATGCTGCACGCCAGCTACGCCTTTTTTCCTGAAAGGAGCATTTTCATCTGTGTGGTGGACCCCGGCGTGGGTACAGACAGAAGGCTTCTGCTGGCCTGTCTGGGTGGGCGTTTTTTTCTCGCTCCTGACAACGGCCTGCTGAACTTCCTCGGAAGCAGGGAAACATCCTGGTGGGTCGTGGGTGCTGATGCCTCACCTGTCAGCAGCACATTCCACGGGCGGGATATTCTGGCTCCCTTGGCCGCCCGTCTGGCTCTGGGAGAGCCGCCTCACCGTCTGGGCGTTCCCATGATTTCCGGGCTGTCCGCTTCTTCCGTGTCCGGGGGGAGATTTGGTCCCGATATTCTGGAATGCACAGTCATACATATCGACCGCTTCGGCAATTGCCTGCTGGATGTGCAGATTTCGGCACTCCTCAGAACCGGCCGCCTCTGGCGCATGGGGCGGAGAATCGTGGCGGAAGCCGAAACCTATGCCCAGCTCCGGCCTGGGCGCATCGGCCTGATTCCAGGCAGTCAGGGTGTGATGGAACTGGCCATGAACCAGGCCCCCTGTGCGCGAGCTCTGAATCTTGAGGTGGGCCGCAAAGTGACCCTTCGTCCGCGGGAGAAACGGCCATGACGTGGTGGAGCCGTTTTTACACAGCCCTGACTTTTCTGACCCGTCTGGGCCGTGCAAGCATTGCCTCCAATGCGGAAATCAGCGCGTCTGTGGATATGTATCCGCTGGTGGGCGGGATTGTCGGCCTTTTCTGGGTGCTGACATCATGCCTTCCTCTTTCTTCCTGGGTTCTGGCCTGGCTGATGGTGATGCTGAACATCTGGCTGACCCGGGGTCTGCATTGGGACGGATGGGCGGATCTGTGGGATGGATGGGGCAGCGGCGCTGTTGGGGAGCGTTTCTGGGAAATCCTGAAAGACAGCCGGGTTGGGGCGTTTGGTGTGATGGGGCTGGTCTGCGGGCTGGGGGCACAGGCCGCACTTTTCGAGCGGGCGGTTTTTCTGAGGGCCTGGCCGGCCCTGATTCTGGCGCCTGTTCTCGGCCGTTATTGCGCCGTGGTCCTGGCCGCCCTCGGGAAAAAGCTGTCCCGGCCGGGATTGGGGCGGAATACGTTGGCCGGAGCATCATCCTGCGCTCTGATTTTCGGGGGCATGACGACATTGGGCGCGGCATTTTTTTCGCCGGTCGAGCATATTGCCTGCGGAGTGTTGCTGGCTGCATCCGCCATGCTTTTTCTGTGGCATCTGGCCCGTCGCGTTCATGGATTGAACGGGGATTTCCTCGGAGCCGGAATTGTGGCCGGTGAACTCTGCGGGCTTCTGCCCTGGGCCGTATTTTCGTAGCCGGGCCGGGTGGGCTTTCCTCGTCGATCTACTGAAACAACGCTCCCTGATTGGCGAAAAAGACCTGTGGGCGGCCATCCGGCCCGGTGGCGGCTTTCCTTCCGGCCGTGAGTTCCATGCGGTAGCCGAAAGATACATGAAGCGGTCCGGACGCTCCCAGAGCCTGCGGCGTAAGGTGAAACTCGAACGGCACGCCGTTTTTGTAGTCCAGGGCCGCAGGGAGATACAGCCGCAGATCCTTGGCCAGAACCCGGCTTTGATCGTCGCACAGGTAGATTTGCAGCCACAGATCCTGAATCCAGGACGCCCATGAGGGAATGGCCGTGCCCACGGGCCGGGCCACGCCGGAAACGACGATGTTGTTGCCCTCCAGACGGCTGGTATAGGAAAAATTCCAGTAGCGCATGGCCAGCCGGTCTTCCTGCCCCAGAATCCAGGGGCGTTTGTCCAGATGAATGACGCTCAGATGCGCGCAGGCCGCCAGAAGAACAAGGGCGGCCGCCAAGGCCAGATTGCGTGTGAGCATGGCAGTCTCCCGCGCTAGAGTTCCGGAGGTCCCGCTACTATCATTTCGGCCAGGGTCAGATCAACTTTGGGCAGGGAGCGGATTCTGCCCGGTCCCACAAACTGGATTTCCAGTTCCATGAGCTTTGCATACAGCGGCGTACGGTCAAAGATCGGGATGCTGCCGGTGCGTTCACAGATGGTCTGGCTGCGGTGGCAGCCGGGAAAATCGAGCATGCGGCCGTCCGGGTAGCGCAGTCTGTTGGGCACGCCATGCAGGCGGCAGATCATCAGACGGTGCGAGTAGAGGCGGCAACGCCCGTCTTCGTTGAGCGGACACATGATCGCGGGGCGGTTTCCGGCTAGCAGTGTTTCTCTGGACTGGCGGACATGCCGTCTTGCACGGTTCTGATATGAATGACGGATGTTTTCGGGCAGCTCCGCCAGTCCCCGGAGCAGGTAAGCCCATTCGATGCGGGTGTGATGCTGGAAATAACTGGTGCAGCAGTTGTCTTCGCACCGGTCGCAGGTCAGCCCCATGGCCTGGGCATGGGCGGCGTAGGCATCCTGCATTTCCACATAGAGCGCGGCGAGTTTGCGGAACGCCTGGGCGGGCAGAAGCTTTTTGCTCACGAGGACTCCCCCCGCAGGCTCACGGCGTGTATGATGGCGGACAGGATTTCTTCCGGTTCTCCATCCGCGTCCGCATCCACGGTCAGGTGGGCGTGGCGCGAGTACAAAGGCGCGCGTTCGTCGTACAGGTCCCGAATGCTCTGGCCGGGACGCATGGCCAGCCCTCGGGAAAGCGGGTTGTTCAGGCGCCGGGCGATAGTTTCGAAGGAAGAACGAAGGTACACGACACTGCCCATCTCGCGCAGGCGGGCCATGGCCTCTTCGGAGTAAACCACACTGCCGCCGGTGGCGATGACACAGCCGGAAAGGCGCAGGCGCAGCACCTGCTCGGCCTCGGCTCGCAGGAATGCTTCCAGACCCAGAAAGTCCCGAATGGATTGCAGAGGTGCGCCCCACCACGCTTCCATGAGCAGATCCGTATCCACGAACGGCAGATCGAGCCTGTCCGCCAGTTGTTTGCCGATGGTGGATTTGCCTGTGGCGGCCATGCCGATGAGAATGATGTTTTTTTCCATGAGGGCCTATGGGCTAACGCTGGCTTTCAGCAGCTTTTTTCAGCCCGGTTTGTTTGCGAGTTTTCGTGCTGTTCGCGGCGGTGCCAGCCTCATGAATGGTTCGTCAAGTATAGAACTGCAGAATACCCGGGAAGTGCTTCAGGCCGCCTGAAACAGTCTGGATGACGGGATGAGGTATGCATCCCCTGCAGGCTTCGGGGCGCTTGAGCTGCCCACTCGCGGCGATGGTGGGGGCAGAATTTCAGCGGGATGGCGGGCAGACTGTGTTGAATGCCGGGGGAGTGTGGAAAACTCTTCCACCAGAGTTTTAAACCGGTGGAAGAGTTTCAGGAACCGGAAACGAGGCATGTCGTTCAATACCGTGAACGTATCGGCGGAATTGTCACGGGCGTCATCTATATCGCGGCTCAGGAATTTTTTTTGCGCTTCTCCCAGAGCTTCATATTCTGCATGGTTTTGCGGCGGTCACGGGCCAGAGATTTAGCGACCAGAGACACATCTTTCTTGTAGCCGTATTTCTGCTTATATTCTTCCACTGTGAGGCCATGGCTCTCGAGATGGCGTTTGGTCAGTACCTTGAAAGACTTGCCACATTCGCAACATATAACGCTTTTCTCCCGGATGGCATTTTTGGGGTCCACTGCAGGCTCTTCTTCGGCAGGAGTGGCGGCACATGTGGAAACAGACTTGATGCTCTGAGCCAGAGAGCGCATCATGGATGTTATTTCCTCTTCCGCCATGGTACGGACTGCCGCCTGGGCTTTTACAATTTCAATAGCTTGCTTGAGATAATCTTCCATTTTTCTCTCCATAAAATATGTCGGTTGATTTCTGCGTATGAGGCTGTACGTAGAAATATATTTATTGATAAAATGCAGCATGTCAAACATTTATTGTCGGGCGCTCATTTGGGAGAGACTTGATGAGGACATATTCCGGGGTTTGATCAATTTTGCGGCTATCCTTGTTCCTGATATTGAAAACTGCTGATTGTGGAATTGATGGGGAGGTAAATTAGGACTGAATATGAAGATGAGAGATGGCTTGATGTCAGAAATCTGCATGCGCTGTTTCATGATTTCATGTATATATGCGGGGTTAATCATGATCTGGAAGTGCCGGTGTATTGCATGTATCTCCAGTCGATACTCACCGTCAGACCTGCCCTATGGTCATGGGAGGCGGAGAGTTGTCAGGTCAAGCAGGTCGAGATGGATGCTTCGACCAGAATTTCCATCACCAGATTTTTTCAGGCACGTGGTTGCGGATCGCTTCTCACTGGATGCTGGGAATGGAGTCGTGCCCGGAATCGCTTTAACGAAATTCTATGGCAGTTACACGGTGAGATAAGTTATGGAAGCAGAGTCACTGGTCATTCATTCGTCCAGATGCAGGTCGAAAAGAACGCCTCCAAGACCATCGGAAACAGCTTTTGGAGGTTCTGGATTATGGTAGATTCTCCTGATTGCCGCTCCGAGGTCTTTCAGATCATAGACAACGCGTTTCGAGTCGTTCAGTGCGTCGATAATATCGTTTATAATATTTTCTTTTTTCTCTAATTCCGCATTTTCAAGGGATTCAATATAATCGTATATGATCCCATAATGCATGATTTGTGACTGGGTAATGTTGTTTATTCTATCGGCAATCCCCCCAAGAGTTCTTCTGTATGACTCGACTTCTGTCTTTTTTATGATGTCAGTAATATCATGAATAATTGTCTGTATACTTTTTATCTTTCCTGTCTGGATATTTTTTCTACACCCTATAGTGATTGTTGCATCAATAATATCTCCTGAAGAAGTTTTGATCTGCATAGGGTAATCAGTCAGATTCCCCTTTTTCTCCAGGATAGTCATCATAGCGTCATATTTTTCAGGATCAGCATAAATTTCGTATACATTTTTTGATAATGCATCTTTTTTTTCATTGAATCCAAATAGACGCAATGCAGCATTGTTTATATCTATGAAAGATCCTTCTGTATCGGATACAAATATCGGGTCTGTTGAGTGTTCAAATATTTTTCTGTATTTTTTTTCACTGGCCTTCAGCTGCTCTATATTCTTTTTTCTTTCAGTTATGTCTCTTATGAAGTGGTAAATTTTGAGAACCTCTCCATGGCCATAGTCTTTATAGACTACTTCTCCTTCATCTCTGACCCATTTTACAAGTCCATTGGCGCTGATTACTCTATACTCTATTTTTCCATATTCTTCATCGAGGAGGTTATCATAAAATGATTTTACATATTCTTTATCTTCTTCATATACAAGATCTATCGGATGAAATATATTTTGTGTAAATTGTTCATCTGGGATTCCATAAATTCCTTCAATTGCGCTGTTTGCAGCCTTTATTTTTTCATTATTTTTATCAAACTCAATTACTATGTCTGGTATTGCATTGAGAATTCTTTTTAATTTTCTCGAAGATATAAAAAATTCAGTTATATCATTAAGCGTGCATAAATATGATTCTTTTCCAAGATAAGATATTTTTATCATGCTTATCTCGGTTATATATTCTTCAGATAATTTGTTGATAAGTTTGATTTGAACTTTATTCGTCAAACAGGATAAATGTTCTTTGCATTCAATTTTTTCTATGTATTCATTTATAGATTTTATATCCTTTTCTGATATGAAATCAAGAATGGATATATTTTTTACGCCCATATTCTGAATTCCGGATACATCGGCAAAGCATCTGTTATAGTAAACAATATCCAGTCCGCACATGATAAATATACTTTTCTGAACCAAATCATAAATATTTGCATCTTGCTCTGTGATAATATGCATACTTTTCTCGCTTAATCTGAAAGGTAATCAGAGTGATTGATTGGATTGTTTCCAGTTATATAAAATACTATTGGCTGATATGTATCATAAATAGATGTGATGCCATCTATTGAATCAACTCCATAATCAGTCAACAGTGATTTATTTTTTGAGACATATATTCTTTTTATCCTTGTCTGAGATCTCCTTAGAAAGCGTGAGGACGGTACTGTGTTCGAACCGTGTCCACAAGCCTCTTGGGACACATGGAAGGCGTTCTTTTCCGTGAGTTCCGGTTTCAGGAGGAAATAAAAAGCTCGGGGGGGCTGCATGTCTTCCGGAGCTGAAGACCTCCATGCGGGTATTGGCCTTTTCGAATCGGCGCGCTATCGGCGTTTCTTTCGCTACCTTTAATAAAGATATCCCATGAGCAGACTTTTGCAGGAGATCCAGAACTGTGCTGCCGGCCCGGCCAGACGCGGAGCGAGCGGCGCGTGGAGCATGGACTTTACTTTTCCATCTTCCTTTATGGGGTTTGACGGGCACTTCCCCGGACGGCCCATTCTTCCGGGCATGGTTCAGATCATGGCCGCGACGCTGGTTGCGGGCGGTGGCGGACCTCTCACACTGGAAAAAATCAGCCGGGCCAAGTTCTCACGGATTGTCGAGCCGGGAGAAACCATCCGCGTCGAGGCCGACCTTTCGGAGAAAAACGGCCGTATTCAGGCTGTTGTACGGATTTTGGCCGGGGAAGAGACCGCCGCCGCCATGACCCTTTTTTTGAGCCCGCCGGATGATATGCCTCCCACAGCGCCCGAGGGCATCATCCCATGAAAAAAAAATATTTCAAGACCGGCCCGGATGCGCCCGAACCCTTGCGCATGGACACCCTGCGGACCATCCGTTTCGAGGAAGTCGATCCTCTGGGTATTGTCTGGCACGGCCGCTATCCCAGCTACTTCGAGGATGCCCGTGTGGCCCTCGGGGACCGCTACGGCGTCGGTTACGCCGATTTCCGCCGCGAAAGGGTGGCCGCGCCCATCAAGCAGATGCAGGCCGATTACATCCTGCCCCTTCGCTTTGGCGAAACCTGCACCATTACGGCCCTGCTGCACTGGACCGAAGCCGCCCGGATCAATTTCGAGTTTGAAATCCGAAACCAAAACGGCCAGTTGGCCACCACCGGCTGCACAGTACAGCTTTTTCTGGACGAACGCGGCGCCATGCTCATGTCGCCTCCTGATTTCTATCTGCATTTTCTGCGCCGCTGGAAAGACGGAGCGCTCTGATGCGGGTGCTGCTCCTGGCCACCAACACGGAGACCGATCCCTATCCTGTTTTTCCTCTGGGCATGGCCGTGGTGGCGTCGGCTCTTGCGGCCGCGGGGCACACGGTGAAGCAGCTCGATTGTCTGGCCCTGGGCAACGACTTCCGGAAAATACGGGACGCCTGCCGCTGTTTCCGGCCCGATGCCGTGGGCATCTCCCTGCGCAATCTGGACAATGTGGATTCACTCACGCCCGGAAGCCACTGGGCGCTGGACCACGTGCGCGACGTGGTGGCTTTGGTGCGTGAAGTCTTCACCGGCCCGGTCTTCATGGGTGGGCCGGGTTTTTCCCTCATGCCGGAGCTGATTCTGGACCATACGGGAGCCGATCACGGCATTGCAGGGGAAGGAGAGGCCGCCTGCCGCGAACTTCTTGACATGCTCGCCGCCGGACATACGCCGCCCAGACTGATGCGCGGCTCGTCCCGCCTGAGCGGGCCGCAAATGCACGGCGCGGAGCCGGACCCGGACATCCTCGGATTTTATCTGACGGAGAGCGGCATCGCGAACATTCAGACCAAACGCGGCTGTCCTCACACCTGTATCTACTGCACCTATCCAGCCCTGGAAGGAGCGGCGGTCCGCGCGCGGGAACCGGAGGCCGTCGTCGCCGACATGGAGCGCATGGCCCGCGATCACGGCGCACGGGAAATTTTTTTCACCGATTCCGTATTCAACGACCGGGACGGCCACTGGCTGGTGCTGGCCGAAGCCATGGTCCGGCGCGGTCTGCGTATTCCCTGGAGCGGATTTTTCCATCCGGCGGGCATGGACCGGGAACATATCCGCCTGTGTCGGCGGGCCGGGCTCAAGGCCATGGAACTGGGCACGGACGCGGCCTGTGACGCGACCCTGCACGGGCTGCGCAAGGGGTTCGATTTTGCCGAAGCGGAGCGGACCAACGCCCTCTGCGTGGCGGAGCGGTTGCCCTGCGCCCATTTTGTCATCTTCGGCGGCCCCGGAGAAACGGCGGAAACCGTGCGCGAGGGTCTGGCCAACCTCGGACGCCTGCGGCACTGCGTCATCTTTGCTTTTCTGGGCATCCGCGTGTATGCGGGAACGCCGCTGGCGCGCCTGGCCATCCGCGAAAACGTCATCGATCCGGCATCGACCTGCATGCAGCCGACCTACTATTTTTCGCCGCACATCGACCCGCAGGCTCTGGAAGCGGAGCTGACCCTGGCCTTCAGGGGGCGGAGGGACCGTCTTTTTCCTCCGTCGGCGGGGCAGGACCGGATGCGCGTCATGCGCCGCTTTGGTTATCGCGGCATTCTGTGGGATACATTGATCCGCTTTCCCGAGACCGGCGGGCCCGCCTCATGACCCCCCGCGTGCTCGTGGCCGTTCCGGTTTACAACCATGCTTCGACCCTGCGGGCGGTTGTTCTCGGCCTTCTCGAGAGGCATCCGCATGTGCTGGTGGTGGACGACGGCAGCGACGATCTGGAGCCGGAAGTGCTGGCCGGGCTGCCGGTACGGATGGTCCGTCACGGACGGAACCGGGGCAAGGGCGCGGCCATCCGCACGGCGGCTCTGGAGGCCAGGCGGCAGGACATGAGCCACATCGTGACCATCGATGCTGACGGCCAGCACGATCCGGCCGACCTGCCCCTGTTTCTGGAGGCCGTCGCGGCCGACCCGCTGGCGGTGATCGTGGGCGCCCGCGATTTCAACACCGAAAATGTGCCCGGCTCGTCGCGTTTCGGCCGGGCCTTTTCCAATTTCTGGCTGCGCGTACAGACCGGCGTGATTCTTTCGGACGTGCAGAGCGGCTATCGCGCCTATCCCCTGAATGTGCTGGAAAACCTGCGCTGTACGGAAAACCGCTACAGCTTCGAGGTGGAGGTGCTGGTCCGGGCCGCCTGGGCCGGGTTCCGGCTGCGCGAGGTGAATATCCGCGTGCACTATCCGCCGAAAGGAGAGCGGGTCTCCCATTTCAGGGCCTTCATGGACAACGTGCGCATTTCCCTTTTGAACACCCGGCTGACCATCCGGGCCATCATGCCCGTGCCGCACCGGAAATTCGGGGAGGACGAGGCGGGGCGCGTTTCACCCATTCATCCGCTCAAGTCCCTGCGGATTCTGCTGCGGGACGACGCCACGCCCGCCGGACTGGGTCTGTCCGCCGCTCTGGGCATTTTTCTGGGCACGCTGCCGCTGATCGGCATACACAGCATCGCCATCCTGGTGGCCGCCGGATGGCTGCGG
This sequence comes from Pseudomonadota bacterium, assembly GCA_030529235.1. GTDB lineage: Bacteria > Desulfobacterota > Desulfovibrionia > Desulfovibrionales > Desulfomicrobiaceae > Desulfomicrobium. The sequence continues at coordinate 2,645 of JAUMXF010000034.1, read as the reverse complement.
TGGAACAAAATCGCCGCCCTGGCCGCCAGCCAGCTGTGCATGCCGCCGCTGGTCCCGGCTCTGTGCATCGAGGCCGGGCATTATCTGCGCCACGGCATTTTCCTGACCGAAATTTCCCTGCGCACTCTGGGCTACGAAGCCCCGCAGCGGCTCTGGGAATGGATTCTCGGCTCCATGCTGCTGGCTCCGCTTCTGGCCGCCCTGATAGGCGCGGCGGTCTGGGTTCTGGCCCGCATCGTGGCCGCGGGACTGAAGCCGTGAATGCGCCCGCCTGGAGCAGCCGCAGCATCGGTTCCCGCCTGCAGCACGGCATTTTTTACGCGATTATCCGTTTTCTGGGCAGAACTCCGGCTTACGGCCTGCTTTTTTTCGTGGTGCTGTGGTACTCCCTGAGGCCGTTGACCCGGAGCCGTTCCAGGCCGTATCTGCGGCGGCGTTTCCCGGAGGCCGGACCGTTCATGCGTTTTATGCACCGGCTGCGGTTGAACTGGAATTTTGGTCTGACCCTGGTGGACCGGACGGCTGCCGGCATTCTGGGAGAACTCCGGATCACGGCCAGCCCTGACGATGAAAAGGCGCTGACGGACGCCCTGTCCGAAGAAAAAGGGCTCATTTTGCTCACCGCCCACACGGGATGCTGGCAGACGGCCATGGCCGGGCTGGACTCGCTGAATCGCGCCGTGAATGTGGTCATGCACCGCGCTCCGGGCGATATCGATCTGCAGTATTTCGAGCATCAGGGGGTGGACGCGCCGTTTCGGATCATCGATCCTCAGGGCTTTCTGGGCGGCTCGGCGGAAATGCTCGCCGCTTTGCAGAAAAAAGAGATTCTCTGTCTCATGGGCGACCGGGTTTTCGGCCATGAGCGGAACACTGTCCGGGTTTCCTTTCTGGACGGCACTGTGCGCCTGCCCTGTGCTCCGTACTGGCTGGCCTCGGCCACGGGTGCGCCGGTTCTCGTGTTTTTCTCCCGCCGGACCGGACCGGGCCGGGCCGTGCACGAAGTGGCGGAGATCATCCGCGTCCCCGCCGGGCTGGGCCGCAGGGCGGAAGACTGTGCGCCTTACGCCGGGCGGTTCGCCGCGGCTCTGGAGGCGCAGACCCGCATCGTGCCCTATCAGTTCTTCAATTTTTTCAACATGTGGGAAGACGATGACGAACATCAAGGAAGAGCTCAAGCAGGCCCTGATCGAAGGGCTGAATCTTGAGGACGTGCGGCCCGAAGACATCGACGACGACGCTCCCCTGTTCGGGGAAGGACTGGGGCTGGATTCTCTGGACGCCGTGGAAATCGTGGTTCTGGTGCAGCGAGCTTACGGGGTGGAGATAAAAGACATGGAAGAGGGCCGCGAGGCCTTTCAGTCCATCAACGCCCTGGCCGCCTTCATCAGCCGGCGAAGAGGCTGAAGTGCGGAGGGCCTTGCCGGTCAGCGTGACGGGCATGGGCTGCGTCTGCGCGGCCGGAACGGATCTTCCCGGCTGCCTGGCGGCCCTTGCCGCCGGACGCCGTGCTCCCGCCATACCGGCCCGCTTCGGACGTGCGGCGAAATATCCGGTCTTCGAAGTCCCTCCGGGGGCCGTGGACGCATGGGGCAAGCTCCATCCCGGACTGTCCCGCACGGTGCATCTGGCTCTGCACGCGGCCCGGGAGGCGCTGTCCCAGTCGGGGCTCGATCTGTCCGCGCGGCCGGAGCGGATCGGCGTATGCATCGGCACATCCGTCGGGGCCTCGCTCAATTTTCCCGACTATTACCGAGCTTGGCGGCAGGGGGAAAATCCCGGACTGGAGCCCATCCGCCGCTATCTGGATTCCAGCCCGGCCATGGCCGTGGCCCGGCTGCTCGGCGTCTCCGGACCGGTTCAGACCGTGACCAATGCCTGCTCCTCCGGGGCCGACGCTCTGGGTCTGGCCGCCGCCTGGATCCGTCAGGGACTGTGCGATGCGGCCGTCGCGGGCGGGGCCGACGAGCTTTCCGTTACGGCCTACAACGGCTTTGCCCGGCTCATGATTACCGACGAAGAGCCGTGCCGTCCTTTCGACCGTTCCCGGCGCGGCCTGAATCTCGGCGAAGGAGCGGGCATGATTGTATTGGAAGCGGCCGAAAGCGCGGTCCGGCGCGGCGCTGTGGAGCGGGGGAGCATTCTGGGCTACGGTACGGCTTCCGACGCGCATCATCTGACCGCACCCCATCCCGAGGGCCGCGGGCTGCGCGGAGCCATCGCCGCGGCTCTGGCCCAGGCGGGGCTCGCCCCTGAAGACATGGCCTGCATCAATGCCCACGGTACGGCCACCCGCGACAACGACCGGGCCGAGGCGGCCGTGTTCGGCACGTTTTTTCCGCATACGCCCTTCATTGCGACCAAGGGCATGACCGGGCACACGCTGGGCGCGGCCGGAGCCATCGAAGCCGTGTTCGCCATGGCCCATCTCGCGGCGGGCGAACTTCCGGCCAGCGCCGGATACGCGGAGCCGGACCCGGAGCTGGGCGTCTCTCCGGCCGCCGCCGGGACGGAAATTCGAGGCGCGGCGGCTTTGTCCTTGTCACTGGCCTTTGGCGGCAACAATTCAGCCCTTGTCGTGGGCAGGGGAAAAGCATGAGCATGCGCATCGAAGGTCTGGGCGTGGTCAGCGCCGCGGGAAACGG
>JAUMXF010000033.1:3314-19900 GCA_030529235.1 Pseudomonadota bacterium | reverse complement strand
CCAGAAAGGACGATGACGACGTGGTGGACGCCGACTACACCGAAGTGAAGTAGGATGCCCATTGACACGATAAAATGCCGGTCTCTATAGAGGTCTGGCCCGCAAGGGCCGGGCCTCTTTTGTTTTTGGGGCGTTTGGAGCCAAAGGGAATTTTTTCGGGCATGACCGCCTGATCCGGTTCCTCTGAAATCCGGTACGACCGCAATGAACCGCAATTTTCCACTTCAAGACCGTCAAGGGCGAATATCATGAGAAAAGGCCTCCGCTTTCTGCTTCTGGTGCTGCTTTGCGCGTTGGCGCTCGCGTCCTGCGCCCCGCAAAAAACCATCGTCTCCGCTCCCGGACGGACCGGTCTGCCCGGACACAAGGCTCAGGACCCCAGGCAGGCGCTGGAAAAGTACGGCAAATATCTGGCGGCCACACATCCTGGAGATCCGGCCCGCATCGAGGCATGGAAAAACACGGTGGACAGCGCCATACAGCTTGGGGATTACGCCTTGGCCGAGAAGAGCCTGCGCCAATGGCAGTTTGAGTCCGGAAAGACCGTGGCTTCCTGGCCCTGGAATCAGTCGCACGCCCATCTGCTGTGGGCCAGCAAGGGCCGGGGAGCCTACACGGCGTATCTGAGCAATCTGATGGAGCGGAAGGACTTGGAATGGTCCACCCGCGAGGCGGCGGGCAGGGAACTGGCCGGCCATTTCTGGGAACACGGGGAATATTCGCTGGCCTTCGATGCCATGGGCTTTCTTTACCGGAACACTTCCGGCGCTTCGGCCAAGGGAGCGCTGGAATCCGACGCCCTGGCCCGCGCCGAATCCCTTTCGCCGGATGAGCTGCAAAAGGTTCTGGACAGCTCGCTTGGCGCCGACCCCACAACCTATCCATGGTCCATGGTCGTCTGGGCCCAGAGCATGAAGCGGCTGGACCGGGACAAGGACAGCTGGCCTTCCGTCTGGCCCAGCCTGTCGGGCATCGTGAATTCCGGGGAGCTGGCCAACCGCGATTTTTTCGCGGGCAGTCTCCATTCTCTGGAACAGAAGCTGGGTGCCGTGCGGCAGAGCCTCGTCCTGCTTCTGCCCCTGTCCGGGCCTTACTCCAAGGTGGGCTGGCAGATCGCCAAGGGGGCTGACTGCGCCTGGCGGGAAAACAAGGCTCTGAGCGCGACGCCGGAAATCAAGCTCATCAACACCGAATCCCCCACATTTCTGGAAGAATTGCAGTCCATTCCGAATAAGCCCCTTGTCGGCGGCCCCCTGCGCAAGAACGTCTGGGAGAAAATCCGCATGGCGGGGCTGAATCGCTCCATCCGCTTTCTGACTTTTCTGCCCAGCGTGGAGGACGAGGGGCGGGATGCGTGGCGCTTTTTCAGCAGTCCGGAAGATCAGGCCAGGGCCCTTGTCAAGGGCTGCAATCTGCTGGGCATCACATCTTTTGCGATACTGCATCCCCAGGACCGCTTCGGTATGGCCATGACCTCGGTGTTTCAGGACGAGGTCTACTCCACCGGAGGCCAGCTGCCGGTCGTCAGGGGCTACGACATGGACAACCCGCCGACCTGGACCAAGGCCGTGGGCGCCGTGCTCGGAGCCAGCGACGCCAAGAATTCCATGAATCCCGAGCCGCCTTTCCAGGCGGTCTTCCTGCCCGACTCCATGTTCCGGGTGCAGCAGCTCGCGCCCCTGTTTCACTACTACGAAGAAAAGCGGCTCGTTCTTCTCGGGCCGCAGGCCTGGAGCCAGAGCATGGGGGGAGGCGGCCTTGAAATGCAGTATTTCGATCTGGCGGTATTTCCCGGTGCCTGGGATCCGTCCCTTGGCTCGGGCAATGCCGCAAGACTTCGGCAGGGCATGATCGAAGGCGGCGGCAGGGCCGACATGTGGGCCGCCCTGGGATACGATTTCGTGCGTTTCACCGCTCTGCTCGGCGGCGGCCAGGGTTCCGCCGAAAATTTCAATCTGAGTCTGGCCCAGTCCGCCAGCCGGATGCCCTGGACCATGGCCCCCATGCACTGGACCAACGGCAGGGTGCGTCAGGAACTCTTTTTGTTCCAGCCCACGCCCTCCGGCATGGTCCGGGCCAGCATGGACAAAATCAGGAACGTCCGCGCCCAGCGTCAGGGACAGCGGGAAGAACGCCGCACCCAGCTGAGCGGCCAGTAGCCCGGATCGGAACGTAAGCGGCGGCAATTCCGCCAGAGAGGCACCCATGAAAATAAGTCCCGACAAGGCCCGCGCCATCGCCACCCTGGCCCGGCTGGACATCTCCCCGGACAAGGCCGCCGTTCTCGCCGGGCAGATGGACGGCATCCTCGCCTACATGGACAAGCTGAACGAGCTGGACACGTCGGGTGTCGAGCCCATGTACACGCCTCTGGATCAGCCCGGTCCGCTGCGCGAGGATCAGTGCCGCGATTCTTTCTCCCGCGCCCGGATTCTCGAAGGCGCTCCGGAAACAGACGGCGAGCACTTCATCGTGCCCCGCATCGTCTGATTCCCGCGGACGGCGTCCGCCCGGCGAAGCCGGGACACCGCCGGAATTTCAACCGACCAAGGAACGCATATGTCCGAACTTTGCGCTCATTCCCTCATACACATCCGCGATCTGCTGCGCGCGGGCGATGTTTCGGCCGCCTCCGCCGTCTCGGCCTGCCTGGAGCGCATCGGGCGTACCGAACCGGCGCTGCACGCCCTGCTCCATGTGGACGCGGAAAACGCTCTGGCCCGGGCCCGGGCTCTGGATGCCGAAGGGCCGGATCCGGCCCGGCCGCTGTGGGGTGTGCCCATTACCGTGAAAGATGCTCTGACCACGCTGGACATGCCCACCACCTGCGGTTCCAGAATTCTGGAAAATTTCCGGCCCGTGTATGACGCACACTGCGTGGCCCGCCTGAAGGAGGCCGGAGCCATCATTCTGGGAAAAAACAACATGGATGAGTTCGCCATGGGCTCGTCCACGGAAAACTCAGCCTTCGGTCTCACCAGAAACCCCTGGGACACCGGCCGGGTGCCTGGCGGTTCCAGCGGCGGGTCGGCGGCCAGCGTGGCCGCAGGGCAGTGTTTTGCTTCTGTGGGTACGGACACGGGCGGCTCCATCCGTCAGCCGGCCAGCTTCTGCGGCATCGTGGGGCTCAAGCCCACCTACGGACGCGTATCGCGGCGCGGGCTCATCGCCTACGGCTCTTCCCTGGATCAGGCCGGTCCCATGACCAGAACGGTGGCCGACGCGGCGCTCATGCTCCAGGTCATGGCCGGACACGACCCTCAGGACGCCACCAGCCTGAACGAGCCTGTTCCCGATTATCTCGCGGATCTGGAAAATTCCGCCTCGCTTGAGGGTGTCCGCCTGGGTCTGCCTGAAGAATACTGGGGAGAAGGGCTGGAGCCGGAAGTGGAAGAGGCCTGCCGGAACGCCATCGAGGCGGCGCGGGAGCTAGGCGCGGAAGTCGTCCCTGTTTCCCTGCCGCACACGGAATATGCCATCGCCACCTACTACATTCTGGCCATGGCCGAAGCCAGCTCCAATCTGGCCCGCTTCGACGGCGTGCGCTACGGACGGCGCGGCGGCCGCGCGTCCGATCTGGTGGAGCTGTACACCTCCTCCCGCTCCGAAGGCTTTGGCGACGAGGTCATCCGCCGCATACTGCTCGGCACCTATGTACTCTCGGCCGGATACTACGACGCCTACTACAGGAAAGCGGCCCAGGTCCGGCGGCTGATCCGTCAGGATTTTCTGGACGCCCTGACCCGCTGCGACCTTGTCTGCGGTCCGACCTGCCCGGCCACGGCCTTCGCCGTGGGGCAGAATACGGCCGACCCTCTGCGGATGTACCTCACGGACATATTCACCATTTCTCTCAACCTGAGCGGCCTGCCGGGGCTGTCCCTGCCTGTGGGCCTGGGCCGCGAGACAGGCATGCCCGTGGGGTTGCAACTGTTCGGAGGGCATCTTGAAGAGGCCCGGCTGCTGCGTGTGGCCCGGGCCCTGGAAGCGCGTCTGCCCGCGTTGCCCGCACCGCCCGCCGGATCATGACCGTTGCCGTCGCTCTCAGCGGCGGAGCGGATTCCCTGCTGGCTCTGCTTCTGCTCCGGGATGCCGGGGAAAACGTGTTCGGCGTGCACGCCCGCTTCCTGCCTGAAGACAGCCTGCCCGCCCGGCTGGAAGAGCTTTGCGGCGACCTCAGCGTGCCCCTCCATGTGCTGGATCTGCGCCGGGAGTTCGAGGAGCTGGTCGTCGGCCCCTTTGTCCGGGCATACCAGCGGGGGCTCACTCCCAATCCCTGCGCGTCCTGCAATCCGGCCATGAAATTCGGTCTGGTGCTGGACCGTTCCCTCGCTCTGGGCGCGGACAGACTGGCCACGGGACATTACGCCGTTCTGCGGAGCGGGGCGTTGTTCCGGGGCCGGGACGCGGCCAAGGACCAGAGCTATTTTCTTTCAATGGTGCCCCGGCAGCGTCTGGGGCGCCTTCTTTTTCCGCTGGGCGAGTGGACCAAGGACGCGGTGCGGACGGAACTGGCCGCCCGTGGTCTGACCCCGCCGGCAGGCCGGGAAAGCCAGGAAATCTGCTTCATTCCCGGCGATTACCGGGATTTTCTGCGTGCGCGAAAGGCGGAGCTTTCCCCGCCCGGCCCCATCGCTCTGGCCGACGGTACCGTCCTCGGGCGGCATCAGGGTTTGTGGAATCACACGCTGGGACAGCGCAAGGGGCTGGGTGTGGCCTATTCCGAGCCTCTTTACGTCACGGGCCGGGACGCGGCCACGAACACACTGGTGGTCGGTCCCAGAGCCGAAACCCTGACCGGCGGCTGCCGCACGGCCGCTCCGAATCTGCTGGCGGACCCGTCCGCCTGGCCCGGCCGGGTGCTGGTGCAGACCATCTACCGGCAGCGGCCTGTCCCCGCCCGCGTGGATCTGGAGGGCCGGGGCATGACCATCACCTTTTCCGAGCCCCGCGCCCTGCCTGCGCCCGGCCAGATCGCCGCCGTGTATTCGGAGGAAGGGCAGGTGCTGGCCGGGGCCGTGATCACGGCGGAGTGAATCCGCCGGTGAAGAGGAACACGTTCATGCGGCGCGAACCCGGCCAGACCTTCTATCTCGCCACTCAGGGGTGCAAGGTGAACCAGTACGAGACCCAGGCCATCCGCGAGACCTGGCTTTCGGACGGGCTCATGGAGACCGAGGACCCCGCCCTGGCCGACATCGTGCTCATCAACAGCTGTGCCGTGACCGAACGGGCCGTGCTGGATCTGGGCAAACTGGTGCGCGGCTTCGCGGCCATCACGCCCCGGCCCGAGATCGTTGTTGCCGGATGCGCCGTGGAGGCGGACCGGGAGCGGGTGCTGGCCCTCGGCGTGGACGCGGTCATCGGCCAGCGGGGCAAGTCCGCGCCGGAGACTGACGGCGGCGCGGGGCCGTTTTTTCCCGACATGCGCATTTCCGGCTACAAGCGCAGCCGGGCCGTGATCAAGGTGCAGGACGGCTGCTCCCACAGGTGTACATACTGCATCATTCCCTCCACCAGGGGCCGGTCCGTGAGCCGCGAAGGCCGGGAAGTCATTGCCGAGGCCCGGCGTCTTCTGGACTCGGGTGTCCGGGAACTGTCCCTGTGCGGGATCAACCTGCGGCAGTACGGGCGCGATCTTTCGCCGCGGCGGGATTTCTGGGATCTCCTGGCCGAGGTGGACCGCGCCCTGGCTCCGGAATGGGCCGGCCGGGCCAGATTGCGGCTGGGCTCGCTGGAGCCGGGCGATCTGCACACCAAGGCTCTGGATGTCCTGAGCCGAAGCCGCCTCATGTGTCCCCATCTGCATCTGTCCCTGCAAAGCGGCAGCCCGGCCGTATTGCGGCGCATGGGACGCGGGCATTACAGCCCCGAAGACGTCGTTGATTTTCTGGAAGGGCTTCCGGCTCTGTGGCCCGTGTTCGGGCTGGGCGCGGACATCATTGCCGGTTTTCCGGGCGAGACCGGGGAGCATTTCGCCGAAACCCTGGAACTGTCCGCACGTCTGCCCCTGTCTTACGCGCACGTGTTTCCCTACTCGGAGCGCCCCGGCACTCCGGCCGCGTCTTTTTCTCCGGTGGTTCCCGGGCACGTGCGGCGGCAGCGGGCCAAGACTTTGCGCCGGGCCGTGGCCGAAAAGCGGCGGCGGTTTCTGACCCGGCTGCTGGGACTGGACAGCATGAGCGTGGCTCTGGAAGAAGACGGTTCAGGCATGAACGAATTTTATGTGGAATGCGCGGTGGAGGGCGGCGGCCCGCTTCGGGAACTGGTCCGGGTGGCGCCTTTGGCGCTCACGGACCGGGGCCTGAGGGTGCAAACCATGGAGGGCGGATCGTGAGCGTACCTTGCGCGCCTCTTCCGGCCCGGCCGTTTCTGTCGGTGCTGGGCGTTGACTGGAGCGGCTTCTGGAGCGACCTGCGGCCGAGGCTCGAAGCCCTTCTGGGCGACATCGACTATGAATCCGCCCTCATCCCCTTCACCCAGACGGCCTACTACAACAAGGAAATGGGGCAGCCCATCGCCCGGCGCATTCTGTCTTTTTCCCGGCCCCTGGCTCTGGACGGCCTGCCCGAAATCAAGCTGGCCACCAACGCTCTGGAAAACGAGCGCGCCAGAGACGGCCGCCGCCTGTTCAATCTGGATCCCGGATACATCACTCTGGAGCGTCTGGTGCTGGCCACGGGCAAGAATTTTTCGCACCGGGTCTATCTCGGGCAGGGCATCTGGGCCTACATGACCCTCATCTTCCACAAGGGCGAATGGTTCGATCTGCCCTGGACGTTCACGGACTATGCCACGCCGGAGATCAAGGATCATCTGACCCGCATCCGGGACATGTACAAACACGACCTCAAACACGCAAAGGACGCGCCATGCCCAAAAGCATGACCGGCTTCGGCCGGGCCACGGCCCAGGAAGACGCCTGGACCCTGACCTGGGAGATCCGCAGCCTGAACAATCGCCATCTGGATCTGAAGTGGAAAATTCCGCCCACCCTCCACGCCTGTCAGAAGGCATGGGAGAACGAAGTGCGGGCCGTGGCCGGGCGCGGCGGGGTGGAGCTTTTTCTGAATCTGCGTATCACGAGCCCCCGGATGCAGTCCGTAGCTCTGGACGATACTCTGGCCCGCTCCATGCTGGATGAATTGTCGCGTCTGGCCGGGGATATGGGGGCGGCATTTTCGCCGGATCTGAACCGGCTGCTGGCCATCCCTTCCCTGTGGAAGGACGCGGGCGGGGCGGACTGCCCGGAGCTTGTGGACAGCCTGACCGGAACCCTGCGTCTGGCCCTGGCCGAATGGGACGCGGCCCGCGCGTGCGAGGGGCAGGCCCTGACGGAGGATCTGCGAAAACGCTTCCTCGGGCTGGAAAAAGTGGTGGAGTCCATCCGGGAACTTGCGGATCAGACCGCTCCCGAGCGCCTGGAGACGCTGCGGGAGCGCGTGGGCAAGCTCCTGGAAGGCGGCGCTCCGGCCCTAGACGAAGACCGTCTGCTCCAGGAGCTGGCCTTCATGGCCGACCGCATGGACGTGTCCGAGGAACTGACCCGGCTGACGGTCCACCTGGAGAGCGTCGCGGCCTGTCTGAATCAGGACGGTCCCGTGGGCCGCAAGCTGGATTTCATGGTTCAGGAGTGCTTCCGGGAAATCAACACCTGCGGCAATAAATGCCAGAACACGCGGATCAGTCAGCTGGCTGTGGACTTCAAGGCCGAGCTGGAGAAATGCCGCGAGCAGATTCAGAATCTGGAATAGCCATGGACAAGAAGAAACTGCTGAACATCGGCTTCGGCAACGCCGTGGTCATGAACCGGGTGGTGGCCATCGTGGGCCCGTCCTCTTCCCCCATGCGCCGGCTGCGGGAAGAGGCCAGACAGGACGGGCGGCTCATCGACGCCACACAGGGGCGCAAGACCCGCTCCATCATCATCACGGACTCCAACCACTGCATCCTGTCCGCCATCCAGGCGGAAACCATCAGTCAGCGCTTCACCGCGGGAGACAGCGATGAATAGTCCGGGCATGATGCTGGTCATCAGCGCGCCCTCGGGCGCGGGTAAAAGCACGCTCATCCGTCATCTGGTCTCGACCTTCGACACGTTCGCCTTTTCCGTCTCCTGCACCACCAGAGCCCCCCGGCCGGGCGAGCAGGACGGACGGGAGTATCACTTTCTGGATCAGGAAGAATTTCTGCGCCGCAGGGATGCCGGATATTTCGCCGAATGGGCCGAGGTGCACGGCAATTATTACGGAACGCCGCGCCGGGCCACGGAAGAGCTGCTGGCCGCCGGCCGGGACGTGATCTTCGACATCGACGTGCAGGGCGCGAGACAGCTGCGGGAGAACATGGGACAGGGCTGTTACGTGTTCATCTTTCCGCCGTCCCGGCAGGTTCTGCGGGACCGGCTGACCGGACGCGGCACCGAGAGCGAAGAGGCCGTGGCCCGGAGACTGGCCTCGGCCCGCAAGGAAATAGAGGCCAGCGGCTGGTTCGATCACTGGATCGTGAACGGCGACCTTTGCCGCGCTCAGGACGAGCTGCGGGCCATCTATCTGGCCGAGAAGACAAGGCCCCGGTATCAGGACGGGTGGCGGGCCGAAGTCCGCCGCCAGTGGGATCTGCCATGAAAAATCTTCCCGATCTCGTGGTGGCTCTGGATTTCCCCGACACCCGGCCCGCTCTGGAGCTGGCCCGCCGTCTGCGGGGAGTGGTCCCCTGGGTCAAGGTCGGGCTGGAGCTGTATCTGGCCGCCGGAAAGGAAATGATCGCCCGGCTCAAGGACATGGATTTCAGGGTGTTTCTGGACCTCAAATTCATGGACATCCCCAACACCGTGGACGCGGCCGTCTTTCAGGCCGCGCGCATGGGTGCGGACATGCTCACCGTGCACGCTCTGGGGGGCGAGGCCATGTGCCGGGCCGCCCAGGCCGGACGGGACCGGGCCCTGTTTCCGGGCCGGACGCCTCCCATCCTTCTGGCCGTGACGGTACTGACCAGCATGGGGCCCGGCAGCCTGCCCTGGAATCCCGGAGGAACGGCGGAGGAGCTGCATGATTTCACCGTCCGTCTGGCCGGTCTGGCCCAAAACTGGAATCTGGACGGTGTGGTCTGTTCAGGCCGGGAAGTTCGTGCTATACGGACGTCATGCGGGGACGGATTCCGACTGCTGACTCCGGGCATCCGCCTGCCCGACGCCGGAGCCGGGGACCAGTCGCGGGTCTGCACGCCGCAGCAGGCGGCCCGGGACGGCAGCGATTTTCTGGTGGTGGGCAGACCCATCACTCAGGCCGTGGACCCGGTGGCGGCGGCACGGACATATCTGGAAAAACGCGGGGCATAACGGAAAGCGCATGACGGCCACAGAACAACCACGCACACGCATCAAGGGTGTGTTCTCCCTGGAAAAGGTCTCGAAAATCGGAGCGGGCGGCACGGTCCGCAGAACCACGCAGGTCATGTACTGGTATGCGGAGGAGGACGAGCAGGGCACCGTCTGGATTCAGCCCCTCAACCCCAATTACGTGCCGTCGGGACCCAAGCAGGAAGTGACCAAGGAAGAGTTTCTGGAGCGGTACGCCCCGGAACCGGAATTCTACACCTCGAAGGTCTATCCGAATCTGCGCAAGCTGAATCAGACCATTGCCAAGGCCGACCGGCACCGCAAAAACGGCGACAATTACAGCGCGGAGTACGAATACGGCAACGCCCTGCGCGTGGATGAGGAGAACATCCGGGCCAATTTCGGGCTGGGCCTGACCTATCTGGATCGGGGCGAAACGGAGAAAGCCGACGATATCTTCAAACGCCTGGTGACCATGGAAGCGGCCTTCGAGGCCGAACACAAGCATCTGTTCAACGATTTCGGCATCAGCCTGCGCAAAAACGAGATGTACCGCCAGGCGGCGGAATACTACGCCAAGGCCCTGGCCCTTTCTCCGAACGACGAGAATCTGCATTACAACATGGCGCGGGCCTGTTTCGGCATGGCCGACATGGAAAAGACCCTGAAACATCTGCGCACGGCCCTCAGACTGAACAAGGATCTGGAACTCGCGCAAAAATTTCTGGCCTATCTGGAGAAAAACGATCTGCTGCCGAAGGACTCCCCGGAAGAAGCTCCAGCGGCGGACTGAGCTTTCTCCGGGACGAGTGCGAACATAACCGCGCCTCGGGACACGTCTTTACCGGTGTTCCGGCGCTCAACCAAGCCGAGTCATGTCTGATCAGCCTCCCCACGCCCAGCCTCTGTCCACGGATGAAGTGTTTTTCGCGGCACCCACCCCATGCCCGGTCGGAGCCGCCGTGAAACTGGCCATTGTGCCGGACTTCGGCGAGGCCCAGTCCGGCGGGATGCCGCACCGTTTTCAGGTCGCGGCCAGAGTGGTGCGGGCGGAAACCGGTACGGGCATCGCCTTCAATCCAGGGGATATCTCGGCGGTCCAGCCAGCCCTTCCCGGTCAGGAAGGCACCGGCCGTCCCGTCACAATCGGCATTGTGGGCGAAACGCTGTGCCTGAACGATCTGCTGGCCGCTCGTATCTGCCAGGAAACCGGCGCCAATTGCAGCCATTCGCCCCTGCTGCCCCGGCTCATGGCGGCGATCACGCCCGATCTGGTGCTGCTGGACTGCGCCGAGGCTTCCGTTTCCAGCCAGCTGGAACTCATCACCAGAGAAAATCTGTCCACCAGACTCACATACATAGCCTTTTTCAACGTCCGGGACGCGAAGTCGCCGACGATGGAGGTCGGCCTCATCAATGCCGGCATCCGGGGCATTTTTTACCGCGACACTCCTTTCAGGCTGCTGCTGAAGGGGATACGCTCCATCCTGAACAACCAGCTCTGGTTTTCGCGGGAGGCCATGTCCGATTCCCTGCTCGGCAAGAAAAGGCCCGACGCCGACCAGGCGGACACTTGTTCCGGCGAGTTGAGCCCGCGTGAAAAAGAAATCCTGTTCATGCTGGCCGAGGGCGCGTCCAACAAGGATATCGCGGACAAGCTTTTCCTCAGCTTGAACACCATAAAATCCCACATCTACAACATTTACAAAAAGATCGGCGTGCCCAACCGCTCGCAGGCCACGCTTTGGGCCACCAGATGCCTGAACCCGAAGCGCTGAGACATTCCGGACTTTTTGGCGGCCCGTCACCCATTTCAGGACTTTCTCATGAAAACACTCGCCATCACGCCTCTGGCCGTCGAGCCGGATTTCGACTTTTCCACTTTTTTGTTTCTGGCCCAGATGGATGAAATCGGGCCGCAGGAAATGCACTCCGTTCTGAACACCTGGGAAAAATGGCTGCCCCATCTGAAAATCTACAAGCTGGGCGAACGCAAGGAACATGTGGCCATTTTCCTGGAGGAACCCGTGGAACGCGAGGTGGACGCCATCTGGCAGGATTCCCCGTCGGAGGGCTTCAAGCACGAGGCCATCGCCCAGACCATGATCATGGGCACCCTGAAGATGCTCATGCCGGAACTGGGAGAAAAGGAATGTGCGCCCGTGCCCGAACCGACCAAACCCATCCGGCGGACTTTGGAGCGCATCGGTCTTGTCATGCAGGATTCCGGAGCGCTGTCCCGCAAGTATTCCACCATCACGCCCTATCCCCACCGCTATGGCTGCGAGCGCTGTTATCTGAAAGACAGCTGCGTGAAAAACATGAATCTGGATATGCGGGGCATCCTGGCCGGACGCGAGGAGAGTGCCGAAGCCTGATGAAGCCGTCGGGGAGGGGAAGCGGATATGCTCCGCTCCCCTTCATGGGATAATCAGATGGTGATTTTAGCGCCGAGCAGAGCGGCGAACTTGGCGATCCAGTCCGGATGTGCGGGCCAGGCCGGAGCCGTGACCAGATTGCCGTCCACATGGGCCTTGTCCAGAGCGATGTCGGCGTATTTGCCGCCCGCGCAGGTCACGTCCGGGCCGCAGGCCGGGTAGGCCGAGCAGCTTTTGCCCTGCAGCACGCCCGCCGTGACCAGAACCAGCGGCCCGTGGCAGATGGCGGCGATGGGTTTACCCGCGGAATGGAATTCGCGCGTGATTTGGAGCACCCGCGGATTGAGGCGGATATACTCCGGCGCGCGTCCGCCGGGGATGACCAGCCCGGCGTATTCAGCCGTGTCCACCGCCGTGAAGTCCTTGTTCAGGGTGAAGTTGTGGCCGCGTTTTTCGCTGTAGGTCTGGTCGCCCTCGAAATCGTGGATGGATGTGCGCACGAACTCTCCGGCCTTCTTGTCCGGGCACACGGCGTCCACCGCGTAGCCGAGCATGGTCAGGGCCTGAAAGGGGACCATCACCTCATAGTCTTCCACATAATCGCCAACCAGCATCAGTATTTTTTTTGCCATAACGAAGTCTCCTTGTTTGAGGATGAACGCGGCGGACCCGCGTGGAAAGAAAATCTGCGGCCGGGGGAAGCGTCCTGTCAAGAGCGGCTATTTCAGGGCGAGCATGTCCAGAAGCCGCGAGACAACGGGCTCCGGCTCCAGATTTTCCAGACAGGCGCGGTCTTTCCGGGCGCAGGTGTTCTGGTTGCAGGGACGGCAGGGCAGATCCAGATGGACATCCTGATGCCGCGCGGACGGAAACCGCCAGCCGCCGCTGGTGGCCCCCAGAACGGTCAGGGACGGCGTGCCCACGGCAACGGCGAAATGCCTGGGCGCGGAACAGTTGCCCACGTGCAGGCGAGCCAGAGACTGCACGGCGGCCATCTGGCGCAGGCCGATGACCTCGTCCGGCAGGACGCAGGCGGCGGGGGCGGGGCAATGGCTCAACACTTCGCGGGCCATATCCCTTTCGCCCGGACCGTACAGGATGAAGAAGCGCAGGTCCGGCCGGGCGTCGTGGACCTGACCGATCAGCCGTCCGTAATGCCGTGCGGGCCACAGCCGGGTGGACCGGCGGTGAGTGGGGTCCAGGGTGATGAAATTTCCGGGCGCGAGGCCGTGTCCGGCCAGATATCCGGCGGCCCATTTTTTTTCCGCATCCGTCAGGAAAAGCTCCGGCGGTTCTCCCTGCCAGCGGATGTTCAGCGGCGCGAGGAGGCTGGCCCGGAACATGCCCGAATAGCCATCCACCGGCCGGACGGTGTGGGTGTAGAGAGGGCGGTTATACCAGGGCGGCGGGTAGCTCAGGCGGACTTCGGCGCGGCTGAACAGGGTCACGAACCGGCAGCGCGGCAGCTGCTGGAAATCCACCACCAGATCGTACTTCCGGCGGGCGATGCGGGCATAAAAAGCCAGTTCATGGAAAAAGGTGGGCAGCTTTTTTCTGTCCACGGCCCAGACAGAACGGATACGCGGGTTATTTTCCAGCACCGGAAGGCATTTTTTTTCGGTGAAGACATCTATCTCCGCCTGGGGGAACCGTTCGGCCAGCAGGCGGATGGACGGCGTGGACAGCAGCACGTCGCCGATCTGCCGGAGCTGGCAGAGCAGGATGCGGGCAGGCTCGAAGGTGGAGAGGTCGGTCATGATTTCAGACGGCCGCGGGCTGTTTTTTTACGCCGGGATTCGGGTCACATGGCCCCGCGTCCCAGATTCACGCCCGTGGCCTCGGCCGTGCGGATGAGCTGGTGATCCACGGGGACTGTCCGGCAGATTCCGGCCAGTTCCGCCAGCGGCCTCAGCACGATGTCCGGAGTTTCCAGGGCCACCATGACCCCGAACTCTCCGCGCGCGGCCGCGTCCACAGCCGCCGCTCCCAGGCGCGTGCCCAGCACCCGGTCAAAAGCCGTGGGCGAACCGCCGCGCTGGATGTGTCCGAGCACGGTGGTCCGCACTTCCAGCGGGATCCGCTCCCGAATCCGCTGGGCCAGGTAGAAGCCCACTCCGCCCAGTTGTTCCACGCCCTGCAAACGGCCGTCCGCCGCTCCCTGAACAATTCGTTCTCCGCCTTCCTCGCGCGCGCCCTCGGCCACCATGATGATGCTGAACGGGCTGCCGCCGCGGATGCGATGCTGGATTTTGGTCACCACGTTGTCCAGCCGGTACGGGATTTCCGGGATGAGAATGATGTGCGCGCCGCCGGCCAGTCCGGCCTCCAGGGCGATCCACCCGGCGTAGCGGCCCATGACTTCGAGAATCATGACCCGGTCGTGGCTGCGGCCGGTGGTGTGCAGGCGGTCCATGGCGTCACAGGCCACCTGCACGGCGGTCTGGAAGCCGAAGGTATAGTCCGTGCCCATTAAATCGTTGTCGATGGTTTTGGGGATGCCCACCACAGGCATGCCCATGAGCTGAAATTTGTGGGCCAGTTCCAGCGTGCCTTCGCCGCCGACCACGAAAAGACAGTCCAGCTCCAGAGAGCGGAAGGTGTCCATGGCTTGGGCCGAAAGGTCGCGCACGCGCATCTCGCCGTGTTCGTCAAAGTCCCGGTAGGCAAAGGGATTGCCCTTGTTGGTGGTGCCGAGGATGGTGCCGCCCAGAGTGAGGATATCCCTGGTCGCGGCCGTGGTCAGCCCCATGGTCCGCCCGAAGATGAGCCCGTCGAATCCGTTTTCCAGCCCGACGACCTCGGCTCCGTACTGGATGATGGCCGTCCGGGTCACGGCCCGGATGACCGCGTTCAGGCCGGAACAATCCCCGCCGCCGGTCAGGATGCCCACGCGTTTCAAGCCCATGGTGTTCTCCGCGTTGAAAAAGATGGGAAAAGGAAAGCGCCCGGAATCTCCGAAGCCTCGTCCCGGAAGTTCCGAACGCCTTTGCCGTGCCGCTTTCCGTACACTTTACAGCGCCTGGTCCAGATCTTCCAGAATATCGTCGATATGCTCGATGCCCACGGACAGGCGGATCAGGTCCGGGGTGATGCCTCCCGCCTGCTGCTGTCTGGCATCCAGCTGGGAATGCGTGGTGCTGGCCGGGTGGATGGCCAGAGTCTTGGCGTCGCCCACGTTGGCCAGATGCGAAACGAGCTTCAGTCTGTTGATGAAGGTCCGGCCGGCTTCCAGTCCTCCGGCCACGCCGAAGACCACCATGCCGCCGCAGCCGCGCGGGAACATGTCCCTGGCCAGCGGATACGAGGGGTCGCTTGGCAGGCCGGGATAGCGCACCCAGGACACCTGGGGATGGCGGGACAGAAATTCGGCCACGGCCAGGGCGTTCTCGCTGTGGCGTTCCATGCGCAGGGGCAGGGTTTCCAGACCCTGGAGGAACAGCCAGCAGTTGTCCGGGCTCATGCAGGCGCCGAGATTGCGCAGGGGCACCAGCCGCATGCGCATGATGAAGGCCAGATGGTTCAGATCGCCCAGATCGTGGGCGTAGCGCAGGCCGTGGTAGGAATGGTCCGGCTCGTTGTAGAGGGCGAATTTCGGATCGGTCCAGTCGAAGCTGCCGCCGTCGATCACCGCTCCGCCGATAATGGTGCCGTATCCGCCCATCCATTTGGTCAGGGAGTGGACCACGATGTCCGCTCCGTGCTCCAGGGGCCGGAACAGATACGGCGTGGTGAAGGTGCCGTCCACCACCAGAGGCAGGCCGTGTTCGTGGGCGATTTGGGCCAGCTCCCTGACATTGACCACGTCCAGGGCCGGATTGCCGATGGCTTCCGTGAAAATGAGCCGGGTCTTGTCCGTGATGGCCGCGCGCACGGCATCCAGATTGTGGATGTCCACGAAGCGGGTGGTGATGCCCGCGTCGGGCAGGATGTAGGCGAACATGGTGTGGGTGCCGCCATACAGGTTGGTGGATGAGATCATTTCATCGCCCTGACGGCAGATGTTGATGACCGTGTAGTGGATGGCCGCGGTGCCCGAAGACAGGGCCAGCGCGCCTTTGCCGCCTTCCAGTGCGGCCAGCCGGGTTTCCAGGGCCTCCTGGGTCGGGTTGCTGATGCGGGAGTAAATATGCCCCGCCTCGCGCAGGGCGAAGAGATCGGCGGCGTGGTCCGTGTCCCGGAACTGGTAGGCTGCGGTACGGTGTACGGGAACGGCGCGGGAGCCCGTGGCGTCGGGCGTGCAGCCGCTGTGCACGGCCTGGGTTTCAAATCGCATGTGTGCCCTCCAAAACTGTTGAACGTGAATTTCGCGTAAATGCCGCGCCGGGGCCGTGTCCTCCTTCGGCCCGCCGGGCAGTGCCGCCGGGGCGCAAAATAAAGGTCCTATCCGTTCTGTGTCCCGGAAATCATGAATATCCCGTAGGAGGCCGTCAGATTCGGCCAGAACCGCACTTCCCGCAGGCCACCGCCAGCGGACGGGTTCACGGCCAGGGACCGCCGCACCGTGAAGGGCACGGCCCGCGAGTAGCGCCGGAAGTCCTCCAGACTGAGCACGCGGATGTTGGGCGTGTCGTACCAATGAAAGGGCAGTTCTCTGGTCACGGGCACGTGCCCGGAGCAGAGCATCTGCAGCCTGATCCGCCAGTAGCAGAAGTTGGGGAAACTGACGATGCCGAGCCTGCCCACCCGCAGCATCTGCCGGATCAGTTCCGTGGGCGCGTAGGCCTGTTGCAGGGTCTGGCTGACCACCACATAATCGAAGGCATTGTCCGGAAAACCGGTCAGCTCCTGATTGATGTCCCCGTGTATCACGGACAGCCCCTGGGCTATGGCCGCGACGACCTCTTCCTCGTCGTGTTCTATGCCCAGCC
>JAUMXF010000033.1:0-3304 GCA_030529235.1 Pseudomonadota bacterium | reverse complement strand
TTTTGGCATCGCGCAGCACCCGCAGCAGCCGTCCGTCGCCGCAGCCCAGATCCAGCACCCGCGAGCCCGGCTCGATCCACGAGGCCACGATGCGCAGGTCAAAGCGAAGTTCCGCGCCTGTGTCAGCGTGCATGGAGTCCTCCCAGAAAGCCGCCGATGGCCGTCTCCAGATGCGTGCCGGGCAGCAGAAAGGCGTCGTGTCCCCAGGCCGCCGTGATCTCGCAGAAGGTCGCATCCCGTCCCAGTTGCTTCAGCACCTCCACCACCTGCCGGGACTGATAGGTGGGGTAGAGCCAGTCCGAGGTGAAGGAAACCAGCAGAAAGCGGGCTTTTGTCCGCCCCAGAGCCTGCCGGGCCGGGCTGCCGGAATTGGCCAGATCCAGATCGAAGTAGTCGGCGGCTTTAGTCACGTAGAGGAAGGCGTTGGCGTCGAAGCGTTCCACGAATTTCTTGCCCTGGTGGTGCAGGTAGCTTTCCACCTGGAATTCCGTTTCGAAGTTGAAGGCGAAGCCGCCGCCGTGGCGCAGTTCGCGGCCGAACTTCACGTGCATGGATTCGTCCGAAAGATAGGTGATGTGTCCGATCATGCGGGCCACGGCCAGCCCCAGATCGGGCCGCTGGGCGTCGTAGTAGTCGCCGCCGTTCCAGTGCGGGTCGCTCATGATGGACTGCCGCGCCACCTCGTTGAAGGCGATGGCCTGGGGCGAGTGGCGGCTGGTGGTGGCCAGGGCCAGCACGCCGTCCATCATGTCCGGATAGCTGGCCGCCCATTGCAGGGCCTGCATGCCTCCGAGAGAGCCGCCGATCACGGCCAGCAGATGGTCGATGCCCAGATGGCGGAGCAGTTCCCGCTGGGCCCGGACCATGTCGGCGATGGTCACCAGCGGAAAATCGAGTCCCCAGTAGCCGCCCGTGGCCGGATTGAGGGACGCCGGGCCGGAAGAACCCATGCAGCTGCCCAGCACGTTGGAGCAGATCACGAAATAGTGGTCCGTGTCGATGGGCTTGCCCGGGCCGACGTAATCTTCCCACCAGCCGGGCTTGTCCTCGTCCGAATGGTATCCGGCCACGTGGGCGTCGCCGGTCAGGGCGTGGCAGATGAGCACCGCGTTGGAGCGGTCGGCGTTGAGTACGCCGTATGTCTCGTAGGCCAGGGTCACGGGCGACAGAGCCACGCCGCTGTCCAGAACCATTGCTTCGGGCTTGTGGCCGAAGGTGAAGAATTGCGTGCGGACCAGGCCCACACTTGCCGTGGTGTTTTTTGTCATATGCGCCCGGATTTACGAACCGGCACGCCTCCGGTCAAGGATGGACCGGCGTTGACAAGGGAAGACGCGGCGGCCATGAACCGGAAATCGCGGCGGGCGGGCGCTTCGCCGCACCCGCACCTCCCGGCAGGGCGCGATAGGCCCTGGCCATTCCGCAAGGATATCATCATGAAGCATCCTCTGAAATATCTGGCGTTTTTTCTTTTGCTGTTCCCGCTGACCGGATGCCTGGGTGAGCCCTCCGGGGAGGACCTGCGCGCCGCCGTGGAGAGAAGCCTGAACCAGGATGCCGCCTCGCTGAACGAGGCCGGAAAGGTCTTCGGCGAAGCGGGCAAGACCCTGACGGACATGCTGGGCAAAAAGGAACTGCACGGCGTCAGAAAGATCGGCTGTGTTTCGGCCCGAAATGCGCCGGGCTACATCTGCGACGTGGAACTGGACATGACCGTGCCGGTGTCCGGACGTTCGCGGGAAATCGTCTCTGCGCGTTTTGTGGAAGGCCCGGACGGCTGGATCATGATCAAATGATGCGGACCGAGAATATTTTTCATGTCAACTTCATGCCAAGCACAAGGAGCGCGTATGAATCTGAAAGACTCTTCCCTGCTGCGCCAAGCCTGCCTGATCGGCGGCCAGTGGACCGAAGCGGACGATAAAAGCGTCATCGCCGTCGCCAACAAGGCTACGGGTGAAACCATCGGCTCCGTGCCCGGTTGCGGCCGGGCGGAAACGGAAAGGGCCATTGCCGCCGCCTGCCGGGCTTTTCCCCAGTGGAGCGCGAAAACGGCTAAAGAGCGCGGCCGTCTGCTGCACGCCTGGCACGACCTGATCGTGGAAAACATCGACGACCTGGCCCTGATCCTGACGTCGGAGCAGGGCAAGCCTCTGGCCGAGGCCAAAGGCGAAATCATGGCCGGATGCTCGTACATCGACTGGTTCGCCGAGGAAGGCCGCCGGGCCTACGGGGAAATCATCCCCACTCCGTGGCCGGGCAAACAGCCTCTGGTCATCCGCCAGCCCGTGGGCGTGGCCGCGGCCATCACGCCGTGGAACTTTCCCAGTTCCATGATCACGCGCAAAGCCGCTCCGGCCCTGGCCGTAGGCTGCCCCATCATCGTCAAGCCCGCTTCGGCCACGCCGTTCTCCGCCCTGGCCCTGGCCGTGCTGGCCGAGCGTGCAGGCATTCCGGCCGGAATTTTCTCCGTCATCACGGGGAGCGCGCGGGAAATCGGCGATGTCCTGTGTCAGAACCCTCAGGTACGGGCGCTCAGCTTCACCGGCTCCACTCCCGTGGGCAAGGAGCTCATGGCCCGCTGCGCTCCGACCATGAAAAAGCTTTCTTTCGAGCTGGGCGGCAACGCGCCCTTCATCCTGTTCCGGGACGGCGACATGGACGCGGCCGTGCGTCAGGCCGTGGGATGCAAATTCCGCAACGCCGGGCAGACCTGCATCTGCGTCAACCGCTTTCTGGTCGAGAGCGAAATTCATGACGAGTTCGTCCGCCGCCTCAAGGCTGAAGCGGAAAAAATCGTGCTGGGCGACGGCACGAAACCCGGCGTGACCCAGGGGCCGCTTATCGACGCCAAAACTCCCGGCTTCATGCGGGAGCTGTTGGACGACGCCACGGCCAGGGGCGCGACCATTGTCTGCGGGGGCAAACAGCCCGCTCTGGGCGGCGGCTTTTTCGAGCCCACCGTGGTCACCGGGGTCACGCCGCAGATGCGGCTTTTCCGGGAGGAAATTTTCGGACCGGTGGCGCCCGTGACCATGTTTTCCACCGAGGACGAGGCCGTGGCCCTGGCCAACGACACGTCCTACGGTCTGGCGAGCTATGTCTTCACCCGCGATCTGGCCCGGATGTGGCGGGTGGCGGGCAGGCTGGAATACGGCATGGTCGGCGCCAACGAAACCACCCTGGCCACGGGTGAGACGCCCTTCGGCGGCGTGAAGGAAAGCGGCCTGGGCCGCGAGGGCGGCAGACAGGGGCTGGATGAGTATCTGGAGACCAAATACATCCTGCTGGGCGGCCTGGACGG
>JAUMXF010000156.1 GCA_030529235.1 Pseudomonadota bacterium | reverse complement strand
GGAGCGCTGGCCGGAGGACATGCGGGCATTCAGGTCTCAGTCAACGGGAAACCAAAAGGAGGCGGAGAGAGGTATGGAATTCTTCAAAACATGGGGCGCATTCATGGTGGAGGGCTCACGCGCCTTCGCCCGGTGGGAGGTGGAGAACGCGCGGGTCATCCTGGGCGACAGGAAACGGATCTGGCTTCTGGCTCTGCTGCTGCTCCCGGTCCTTCTGGGAGGCTGGGCCTTCGCCGACGAAATCGGCCAGGCGCTGCCGGCCACCATCGGCGGCAAGGAAGCCTACAGCCCATCCTATTACAGCCTGTATATTTTCTGTGTCTCCATCTTCATCGGCGTGGGCGCGGGGCTCATATCCGGGTGTATCGGCGCGGGCGGCGGGTTCATCATCGCCCCGGCCCTGATGAGCGCCGGAGTCAAGGGCATCCTGGCCGTGGGCACGGACCTCTTCCACATTTTCGCCAAGGCCATCATGGGCAGCGTTCTGCACCGCAAGATGGGCAACGTTTCCGTACCCCTGGCCCTGGTCTTCCTGATCGGCGCCATCATCGGCACCACCGTGGGTGCGGGTATCAACCGCGCTCTGTACAACATCAACCCGGTCTTGAGCGACGCCTTCATCACCACCGTGTACACGGTCATGCTGGGCTTCCTCGGTTTCTACGGCATGTTCGACTATTTCAACGCCAAGAAAGCCGGAAAAGCGGCCGGCGGACACGACACGAAGGAAGGCGCGGCCATGACCGGACTGGCCCGGAAGCTCCAGGCCGTAAACCTGCCGCCCATGGTCACGTTCGACCAGGGTCTCATCCCCGGAGGCCGGAAGATCTCCTGGCTGTTCCTCGTGCTTTCCGGCGCCCTGGTGGGCATGGCCGCGGGAATCATGGGTGTCGGCGGCGGCTTCCTGACCTTCCCCATCTTCGTCTATGTGCTGGGAGTTTCATCCCTGACCACCGTGGGCACGGACATTTTCCAGATCGTCTTCACGGCCGGGTATGGCGCCATCACGCAGTACGCCATCTACGGCTTCATCTTCTACACGCTGGCCATGGGCATGCTGCTGGGCTCTCTTCTGGGCATCCAGATCGGCGCACTGGTGACCAAGGTCGTACCGGGCATCACCATTCGCGGCTTCTTCGCCCTGTCGGTCATGGCCGGTTTCGTGAACCGGTTCTTCGCCCTGCCCAAAAAACTGGTTTCCATGGGCTACCTGCCCGAAACGTGGCTTGGCGCGACCAAAATGATGGACAAGATCGGCATGTATCTGTTTTTCATCGTCATCACCTTGTTCGGACTTTGGGTTTTCAGCGCGTTTTTCAGAAACATCAAGGTGTTGAAAGGGGAGGCGTAGGATCATGGTACACAACAAAAAGGAATTCACCGGCGGCATCGTCCTCCTCGTGATTTTTTTCATCGTGCTTTTCGCCATGTTCCAGCCCATTTTCGACGGACACAACGCCATGGCCTATCTGGACAACCTGTACAACTCCATTTCCAAAGGTTCAGCCTACTATGTGGATGACCTGCGGGAAGAGGCCAAGTCCATCGCCGGGTATCAGATCAATGCCAAAATCAGAATGGAGAACGAAAGCCAGGCCGCGGACAGCGTGGCCCTGATCACCAAGGCGGGCGGCATGGCTGAAGCCAGCGGCAGGGATCTGACCGTCAGCGGCGACTACGCCGGCATCCTGAGCGCCAGTCTGGACGACGCGGACACGATGTACCATAACGACGGCGCGGCGCTGAAGGCCAAATACCCGAATTATGAAAACAGGGACGACCGGCAGATACTCTACGACTGGAACACCATGCTGGCTGGTTTCGACAAAGCCCTCAAAGAGCAGCACGCTTTCGAGCAGGCCAAAGTGGCGGTAAACATCAACGCCAAGGTGGTGGAGACGGCCTACAACTACTACAAGGTGACGCCGGAGAACATCAAGGACAAGATGGGTATCGTCATCTTCTCCCTGCTGTTCTACGTTTTCTACACCATGTGGTACGGATTCGCCATTCTGTTCGTCTTTGAAGGCTGGGGACTCAAGATCAGCGGACATTGATAGCGGAACGGCACCGGAAAACACGGCGCGCGGGCAAAGTCCGCGCGCTTTTTTGTGTTCGCTGGCCATCGGTAGTCCCCGGTCATGCCCGAACCGCTGCCGTTC
>JAUMXF010000155.1 GCA_030529235.1 Pseudomonadota bacterium | reverse complement strand
TTGACCGTAATGAGCCCCGGATCGCCGGGACCCGCGCCGATGAGATAGGCTTTGGACATTGTATTCCTTCTTTCGCCGATGCGCCGAGGCAAAAACATGAACCGCCCGCGCTAAGGCCCGGCGTCAGTGAAGCGTTTTCAAAAGGGATGCGGGAAAGCGCCCGTCATTTCGCGTTCATGAACTCTTCCAGCCGGGCCCGGAGCCGCTCCAGACCGGCTTTCTTTTCCGCAAATTCCGCGGCCTTGGCTCTTTCTTTGGCCACTACGTCTTCAGGAGCGCGGCTCACGAAACTTTCGTTGGCCAGTTTTTTCTCCACAAAATCCAGCTCCTTGCCAAGCTTGCCCAGTTCCTTGTCCAGCCGGGCCAGTTCAGAAGCGAAGTCCACCACGCCTTCCAGCGGTACGAACAGTTCGCACCCGCGGACCACGGCCGAAGCACTGCCCCTGGGCGGAGACAGTTCGGCATCCACTGTCAGGAAGCCGACCCTGGCCAGAGCCATGATTTCCGTTTCGTGAGCCCGCAGGAAATGTCCTTCGGTCCCGGCGGCGCGGATCATCACGTTCAGCGGCAGGCCCGGCGCGATGCCCAGCTCCGCGCGGATATTGCGTACGGCCACGATGACGCCCTGCAGAAATTCCATGTCCCGCACGGCCTCTTCGTCCTCGCAGCAGGGCCGGGCCTTGGGCCAGGGGCGCAGGGCCAGGCTTTCGGTGTCCAGGGCGGGAATGGAGGACCAGATTTCCTGAGTCACGAAGGGAATGATGGGATGGGCGACGATCATGATTTCCGACAGCACCCGGACCAGACAGGAGCGGGCGGCGGCCCGGGCCTCCTGATCCTCGCCGTACAGCTCGGGCTTGACCAGTTCCAGATACCAGTCGCAGAACTCGCGCCACACGAAGGAATACAGCCCCTGGGCGGCCTCGTTGAAGCGGTAGCCCTCGATCTGGGCGGCATGCTCTTTCTTGAGCACCTCCAGACGGTGCAGGATCCAGCGGTGGTGCAGGGCCTTCAGGGCCGCCGGGTCGAATTCCGGCTCCGTGCCGTCCACGTGCATGAGGACGAAGCGGGCCGCATTCCAGATTTTGTTGATGAAGTGCCGGTAGCCCTCGATGCGCGCCTCGGACAGCTTGATGTCCCGGCCCATGGCCGCGAAGGACGTCAGGGTGAAGCGCAGGGCGTCGCAGCCGTATCTGTCGATCATCTCCAGGGGGTCGATGACGTTGCCCGTGGACTTGGACATCTTCTTGCCGTGCTCGTCGCGGACCAGAGCGTGGATGTACACGTCCTTGAAGGGCACGTCGTCCATGAACTTCATGCCCATCATCATCATCCGGGCCACCCAGAAAAAGAGGATGTCAAAGCCCGTGACCAGAAGCGAGGTGGGATAGAAGGCCTTGAGCTCGGTGGTCCTGTCCGGCCAGCCCATGGTCGAAAAAGGCCACAGGGCCGAGGAAAACCAGGTGTCCAGCACGTCCTCGTCCTGCATGAGACGCGTGCAGCCGCAGGAGCAGGCCGTGGGGTCTTCCCTTGTTACCAGCACCTCGCCGCATTCCTCGCAGGTCCAGACCGGAATGCGGTGTCCCCACCAGAGCTGCCGGGAAATGCACCAGTCACGGATGTTGTCCAGCCAGTTGAAATAGGTCTTGTTCCACTGGGCGGGCCAGATGGTCGTACGTCCCTCCTCCACGGCGGCCCGGGCCAGCCCGGCCAGAGGTTTCACGGACACGAACCACTGTTCCGAAACGAAGGGCTCGATGGTGGTCTTGCAGCGGTAACACTGGCTGACCTTGTTCTCGTAGGGCTCCTCGGCCTCCAGCACGCCGAGGTCGCGCAGATCCTCCACGATGCGCGCCCGGCATTCGTCCACGGTCATGCCCTGATAGGTTCTGGGTGCGGCCTCGTTCATGCGGCCCTGATCGTCGATGACGCTTATGACCTCGAGCCCGTGCCTGCGGCCCAGTTCCCAGTCGTTCATGTCGTGGGCCGGAGTGATCTTCAGGCAGCCCGTGCCGAATTCACGGTCCACATAGGCATCGGCGATGACCGGCAGCCGCCGCCCAACAATGGGCAGGATCACATATTTGCCCACGGCGTGGCGGTAGCGCTCGTCCTCGGGATGAACGGCCACGGCCGCGTCGCCGAGAATGGTTTCCGGACGGACGGTGGCCACAGTGAGATGTCCCGAACCGTCCTCCA
>JAUMXF010000032.1 GCA_030529235.1 Pseudomonadota bacterium | reverse complement strand
GACGATTTTTCCCGTCTGGCCCTGGATCAGAAGGGCCGTTTTCTGCCCGAAAATCCGGGGCTGCCTGCCGTGCCCTGCGTCATCCGCAAACTGGACACCTACGCCGGCCGCACTCTGGAATGGCCGCTTCTGGCCGGAGTCAATGGCGGTCAGATCGAGACCACGATCCAGGACGGCCTGGTCATGCAGGTCCCGCGGCATCTGGTTTTCTGCCTGCCCGAGGGTGAGGTCGGAGCTCAGACCCGTATCCGGGGGGTAGTGGCGGTCCGGGTCTGGACGGAATCTCTGGCCCGGCGGGCCTG
Organism: Pseudomonadota bacterium; assembly: GCA_030529235.1. Taxonomy (GTDB): domain Bacteria; phylum Desulfobacterota; class Desulfovibrionia; order Desulfovibrionales; family Desulfomicrobiaceae; genus Desulfomicrobium. The sequence goes on along the minus strand of JAUMXF010000032.1, from coordinate 19,993 downwards.
GATCAATCTGCGCGTGCTCTGGGAGCGGGAGCTCGGCTTTTGACCCGGTACTTGTCCCCCGTGCCGGCTTTTCGGGAGATCGTGCCGCCTAACGGTGCTGATGGGGCATGTCGCCCAGAGGATGGGCGTGAGTGTGCTCGTGGGTCAGGTGCGGCGTGCGGGCCAGCTGCCCGCCGCTTTGTACGGTCAGGTAGCTGCCGGTGGTCCGGGCCAGAAAATCCCAGTCGTGGGAGATGATGATCCGGTCCGTGGGAAGGGCGGTCAGGATTTCCGCCAGCCGGTCCCTGGTGGCCGGGTCCAGATCGTTGGTGGGTTCGTCCAGCAGCAGAACCCGCGGCCGCATGGCCAGAATTGTGGCCAGGGAGACCAGCTTTTTCTCGCCGCCGGACAGGTGATGGGTCAGGCGGTCCTCGAAACCGTCAAGGCCGAGGCTCCCTAAGGTTTCCACGGCCCGCCGGCGGGCTTCTTCAGGGGTGAGACCCAGATTCAGCGGGCCGAAGGCCACATCGTCCAGCACGGTAGGGTTGAAGAGCTGGTCCTCGGCGTTTTGCAGCACCAGGCCGATTTCCCGGCGCACGGCCCGGAAATCCTTTTCGCCGCTCACGGGGCGGCCATGAAAGAGAACCCGCCCGGAATCTGGAGTGAGCAGGCCCATGATCAGGTGGAAGAGCGTGGTCTTGCCGCTGCCGTTCGGGCCATACAGGCCGATTTTTTCTCCGGCCCGGAAGGCGAAGGAGACGTCCCGCAGTACCGCCCGGCCTGAAGGATAGGCAAAGGAGACATTTTCCAGAGCGAAAACCGGGTATTCAGACACGGGCCGCTCCCATCCCCATGAATTCGACGGCCAGAAGACTCGCCGTCAGCCCGAGAAAGCACGCGGCGGCAGCGGCATCCCGCAAGCGGGCCGCGAACCGCCGCACCGTCCGGAACCGTCCTGTGAATCCGCGCAGCAACATGGCTTGATAGACTCGCTCCGAGCGGTCGAAGGCGCGCACCAGCACCATGCCGAACAGAAAGCCGAGCGTGCGGTACGTGTGCATGTTCGTCCGGGGAATGAAGCCGCGCAGTTTCGCGGCGGTCAGCAGCCGCTGCCATTCTCCGGCCAGAACGTGCAGGTAACGGTAGGTGAAGAGAAAAAGGAAGACCAGCCTGGACGGCGCTCCCAGGCGGTCCAGAGCCTGCCCGATGGTGGCCGGGTCCATGGTGGCCACCAGAGCCAGAAACGCGAAGAAGATGGCGTTGGCTTTGAGGGTCACCAGCCAGACCAGCGCCACGCCTTCCCGGCTGACCGTGAAGGGGCCGATGGCGGTAAGCGTCTCTCCGGGCATGGTGAAGGGCACCACCGCCCACAGAAAGAGCAGGAACATGTTCACGGCCGCTGCGCGGCGCATCAGGGGCTGCAAGGGCGGGCGGCTTAAGCCCAGCAGCAGTGCGGCGCAGAAAAGCCCGGCCAGGGCCGTTTCGGGCCGCCGGGCCAGGGCGACGGTCAGGGAAAAGATCGTGGCCATGACCAGGCGGAAGCGGGGATCCAGGGTATGCAGAAAAGACGGACCGGCGCTGAAGGGTTCGTCAATCACGCGGACGGCTCCGGAAATAGGCGGCCACTCCGGCCAGTCCGAAAATCCAGCCGATGCCGCCCACAATTTCGACTACGCCGGGGCCGGATTGTCCCAGCACGGCGCGCTTGATGGGCGCGAGTTTGGCGTCCAGAGCCGCGTTGACCACGGCCTCCACGTCGGCCCTGGTCAATCCGCCGGACGCGGCGTCATGACTCGGGGCTGCTGTGTCCGTATCACTCGGCGTGGGGGCTTCAGGCGTGGCGGGTGCAGCCGCAGCCAGTTCCCCGGCTTCCACTGTCCATTCATTCTGGTGTCCTTCACCGGCGTTGATCCGGATCCGCAGACCGCTTCCGGCGGCGCGAGCCTTCTCGGGCACGGGGAAGCGGAAAAAGCCCTTGTCGTCCGTCTTTCCCTGCAGAAGTTCCTCGCCGCTGACCGAATCGAAGACATCGATCTGTCCGTTCCGGACCGGGCTGGATGTGCTGAAAACGCATTCCACCAGCACGTCGTTTCCTTCCACGTAAGCGAAGATGTTGACCCGGTGGGCCATGGCCGGGACCTGGGCCGTCAGGGTCAGAAAAAGAGTCAGCAGGAGAACGCGCATCTCGACCTCCCGGTCAGGAAAAAGAAAGAAGTTCGGGCCGGACCTTGGCCAGAAAAGGAACGATCAGTGCCGTCATGACACCCTCGACCACCATGATCGGAATGTGGGCCAGAAAAAGCAGCCGGGCCGACTGGAGAAAGCCTTCATCCGAGAACGTCAGGGACAGGGCGGCCAGCAGGGCCGTTCCGGCCACGGCCAGGGCGCCGCAGCAGAACGAGCCGATTACCCGGGTCCGCCCGGAACGCAGCATCATGGGCCGGAACAGATAGAAGCACAGCACCGCGGGGCCGGCCACATTGAAGGTGTTCACGCCCAGCACGGTGATGCCGCCGAACTGAAACAGCACGGCCTGAAGCAAAAGAGCCGTCAGAATGGCCGGAAAGGCGGCCCAGCCCAGAATGGCGCCGAGCAGACCGTTCAGGATGAGATGGGCGCTGGACAGCCCGATGGGCACATGAATGAGAGAGCCCACGAAAAAGGCCGAGGACAGAATGGCCACGGTCATGATCCGGTCATAGTCCAGACGGCGCAGGCCGATCGCCGTGCCCACGACGGTCAGTGCCGCCCCGGCCCCGAGCATGGCCGGAGAAAGAGCGCCTTCGGAAATGTGCATGTGTACCTCTTTGATTGCAGCCATACCGGGCTATCGCGGCGTGTGCTCCGCCGTTTTTACGGCATGGCTTGCTCTTGTGTCCATCCGTCTCGCCTCGGGATTTTTCCCGACCGCCCGGCAGACCGCTGTCGTTGTGCCGGAAAATGACGGTTTCCGTGCCCGCGCCGTCTTAATGGAATCCGCAGAGAGTTTGCTACTTGCGTACGGGTTCCAGAAACTCCGTCCACAGCACGGCCCCCAGCTCCACATCCTTGGGCGCGCCGTCGTGGTTCATCTTTTCCGGTGCGGTATTGAGCGCCGCAAAGCCCCACCATCCGGCAAAAGGCACGCCGTAGGTGAAGAGGCCGTCGGCATCGGCACGGATAACCTGCGTGATCATGTAGTCATTGGGAGCTTCGTATTTTCCGTCCCTGTTGTAAAACTCCACTTCCACCTCGGCTCCGGGCACGGGCTTGCCGTCCAGCAGCACCCGGCCCTGAAACACGTTGCCGGCGTAGTTGCCGAAGGGTCTGGTCAAGGGCACGATTTCCGTCTTCAGCCCCACGGGCTCACCCCAGCCGTCTTCCCCGCCGAAAGCGGCCACCACGGTCTTGGTGTAATGGATGATGAAACAGTCTTCGGCCGGTTCCCAGTAGGGCTTGGGCTCCATCACGAACTGGTACGCTCCGGGCTTTTTCATGACGTAATGGGCGGACCAGCCCTCGTGATCCATGACCTTGACCGGTTTCAGCCCGGCGGTGAGGTCCTCGGTCCGGCCGTTTACGAAGACCTTGAAGGACGCCGGGGCGGCCAGGGGCATGCCGGACATTTCCATGGGATGGGAAAAGGAGAGGGTCAGATCGATGGCTGCATCCTTCTTTTCCATGGCCGTGCTGGCCGAGGGGATGACCATGCCGAAATGGGCCTGAGCAGGGGATACGGCGAGAACGGCCAGTAAAAAGACAAGCAAAGCGAGCCAGCGCATAGTTTCCTCCTGAATGATAATGGAAAAATTGGCCTACTAATAACATAGATAATTAAGGTGTGTTACTTTTGGGAAGCTATTTCCTTTTTCTTCGTACTGTCAATGAGAGCGTACGATTAAAAGAGAGAAGCCCTGTCTTCTGTATCTCCTGATTTGCTCGCCGCTCTGATTCAGCCTCTTGAGACCGTGCGTTATGCCTCTTTTGGGTTTGCCCCGGATTTCTTATGGCGCGGATGTCCGCTCACGAAGTTCCTCATGTCACATGCCTGCCGCACTTTACAAACATGGGGCAGGATTTGTAGATATCCTCTTTTTCCACAATGAGCAGAAGACTGGAGACGCCATGAAGCATTTCTTGTCCATCCTGGATCTCAAACCTGAGGAAGCCTTGAGTCTTGTGGCCCGGGCCCGCGAAATGAAGCGGGAAAACTACCGTTCCACCCTGCTGTCGGGAAAGGTTCTGGCCATGATTTTCGAAAAGGCCTCCACCCGGACCCGCGTTTCCTTTGAGGTCGGCATCCGCCACCTGGGCGGCGACACCATTTTTCTGACTCCGGCCGATTCCCAGCTGGGCCGCAGCGAGCCCCTGAAAGATACGGCACGGGTGCTGGCCCGGTATGTTCAGGGCATGGTGGTGCGCACCTTCGCCCAGAAAAACGTGGAGGATTTGGCCCGGTTCGGCGGCATCCCGGTCATCAACGCCCTGACAGACCTGTATCATCCGTGCCAGGTCATGAGTGACATGCTCACGATTTCCGAACTCGCCGATAATTTCAGGGATCTGACCATCGCCTGGGTGGGCGATGGCAACAACATGGCCCATTCGTGGATCAATGCCAGCATCTATTTCGGTTTTACCCTGAATGTGGCCTGCCCCGAGGGCTACATGCCGGACACCCTGGTGCTGGAGCGGGCTCTGAGCATGGGCGCCAAAGTTTTTGTCACGGACGAACCCAAAGCCGCCGTGGCCGGAGCCCATTTCGTGAACACGGACGTGTGGGCCTCCATGGGGCAGGAAGCGGAACAGGAAAAGCGGGAAAAGGCTTTCGCCGGGTACTGCCTGACCGATGAACTGCTCTCCCTGGCCGATTCCGGTGTGAAGGTGCTGCACTGCCTGCCCGCGCACCGGGGCGAGGAGATCACCGAGGCCGTGTTCGAGAGCGCGCGGTCCATCGTCTTCGACCAGGCTGAAAACCGCTTGCACATGCAGAAAGCCATTCTGGAGTGGGTGTTTTCGTAGAGCCTGCGGTGTATTTCTGGTCGCCCCCGTAACCATAGATTTTCCCGCGCTGTTCGCGGACAGGAGCATGCCATGAGCAAGATAGAAAAAGTCGTACTGGCCTATTCCGGTGGCCTGGACACTTCCGCCATCCTGAAGTGGATCAGGAAAAATTACGATTGCGAGGTCATCACCATGACCGCCGATCTGGGGCAGGGCGAGGAACTGGACGGTCTGGAGGAAAAAGCCCTGAACACCGGAGCCAGCAAGGCTTTTGTGGTGGATTTGCGGGAAGAATTCGTGGCTGACTATGTTTTCCCCATGTTCAGGGCCAATGCCGTGTATGAGGGCGGCTATCTGCTGGGCACGTCCATCGCCCGGCCCCTCATCGCCAGGAAACTGGTGGAAATAGCCCTGGCCGAGGGCGCACAAGCCGTGGCCCACGGCGCTACGGGCAAGGGCAACGATCAGGTCCGTTTCGAGCTCTCCACGCTGGCTCTGGCTCCGCATCTGAAGACCATTGCGCCCTGGCGGGAATGGGACCTCAACTCCCGGTCGCAGCTGCTGGCCTTTTGTCAGGAAAACGGCATCCCCGTGCCCGTGACCCGCGAAAAACCCTATTCCTGCGACCGCAATCTGCTGCATCTGAGCTTCGAGGGCGGGGAGCTCGAAGATCCATGGTCCGAGCCGGGACCGGGCACCTATGTCATGAGCGTCAACCCGGAGCAGGCTCCGGACGCGCCCGAGGAAATCACTCTGGAATTCGAGCAGGGAAACCCTGTGGTTTTAAACGGCGAACGTCTTTCCCCGGCCGGAATGCTCGCGGCCCTGAACGCTCTGGGCGGCAGGCACGGCATCGGACGGCTGGACATCGTGGAAAACCGCTTCGTGGGCATGAAGTCCCGCGGGGTGTACGAAACGCCAGGCGGCACCATTCTGCAGCGCGCCCACCGCGATCTGGAAGGCATCTGCATGGACCGCGAACTGCTGCATCTGCGCGACTCGCTCATTCCGCGTTACGCCGAGATGGTCTACAACGGCTACTGGTTCGCGCCCGAACGCGAGGCCTTGCAGGCTCTCATGGACAAGGCCCAGGAAACGGTGACCGGCACGGTGCGCCTTAAGCTCTACAAGGGCGGCGTCTATCCACTGGCCCGCAAGTCACCGTATTCTCTGTACAACCCGGATCTGGCCACCTTCGAGAAGGACGAAATCTACAACCAGGCCGACGCGGCGGGCTTCATCCGCTTGAACGGCCTGCGGCTCCAGGCCCGGCGGGCCTTTGCGGACCGGCTGAAGAGGTAAGACATGGCGGCGGAGAAAAAATTGTGGGGCGGCCGGTTCGCCGAGAGTACGGCGCCGCTGGTGGAGCGGTATACCTGTTCGGTGGGCTTCGACTCCCGGCTGTATGCTCAGGATATCAGCGGCTCAAAGGCCCATGCATCTATGCTGGCGGCCCAGGGCGTCATCACGGCGGCCGAGCGCGACGCCATTCATCGCGGTCTGGACCAGATCCGCGCTGAGATCGACACGGGCACCTTCGCCTGGCGGCAGGATCTGGAAGACGTGCACATGAACATCGAGCACCGCCTGACCGAGATCATCGGCGCGCCGGGCCAGAAACTGCATACCGGCCGTTCCCGGAACGACCAGGTGGCTCTGGATTTCCGGCTGTTCGTGGCCGATTGCCTGAAGGAATGGTCCGCGCAGCTGCTCGCGCTCATCCGGGTGCTGGCCCGGCGCGCCGGAGAGCATCAGGATGTGCTGCTGCCGGGGTGTACCCACTTCCAGCCGGCCCAGCCCGTCAGTCTGGCCCATCATCTTCTGGCCTACGCTCAGATGCTGCGCCGCGACCACGCACGGCTGGCCGATGCGCTGAAGCGGGTGCGCGTGTCTCCTCTGGGAGCGGCGGCTCTGGCCGGAACCACGCATCCTCTGAATCCGCCGCAGACGGCCGAGGCTCTGGGCTTTGATAGCGCTTTCGCCAACAGCATGGACGCGGTTTCGGACCGGGATTTCGTGCTGGAGGCCGTGTTCTGCGGCAGCCTGATCATGATGCATCTGTCCAGGCTGTGCGAGGAGATCATCATCTGGGCCAATCCGCGCTTCGGCTTTGTGCGCCTGCCCGACGCCTATTCCACGGGCTCCTCCATCATGCCGCAGAAGAAGAACCCGGACGTGGCCGAACTCATGCGCGGCAAGACGGGCCGGGTTTACGGGGATCTGACGGCCCTTCTGACCATCATGAAAGGCCTGCCGCTGGCCTACAACCGGGACATGCAGGAGGACAAGGAGCCTTTTCTGGACACGCATGATACGGTGTCGCCGTCTCTGGCTGTCATGGCCGGAATGCTGGCCGAACTGGAATTCGATGCGGAAGCCATGCGGGACGCTTTGCGCTCCGGGTTTTTGAACGCCACGGAACTGGCCGATTATCTGGCGGCCAGAGGCGTGCCTTTTCGTCAGGCCCATCACATCACCGGGGCGGCCGTGGCTTTTGCCGAAAAGGCGGGCAAGGGGCTCGAGGAGCTGACTTTGGACGAGCTGCGGGGCTTTTCGGAACTGATCGGGGAGGACGTGTTTTCCGTGCTCGGCCATGACGCGGCCGTGGCCAGACGCCGGGCGTCCGGCGGTACGGGGCCTGATCCGGTGCGGGCCCAGCTTGCGGATATCGCAGCCTGGCTGGAAGAGAATGAATAGGGCCGGGGCGTTCCAAAGGTTTCTGAAAATTCGAGGCGGCGTGTGCCGCCTTTTTTGCGGACTTTGCGGATGATTGACGGCGTCTGGCGCGCGGCGCGTATTCTGACCATGAATCCGGCTCTGCCCGAGATCGCGGATGGCGGCCTGGCCGTGGCGGGGGGGCGCATCGCGGCCATCGGGCCGTGGAAAGAGGTCCGGGATTGTGGCCCGGCACACGATCTGGGCAGTGCGATCATCGTTCCCGGCCTGATCAACGCCCATACCCATCTGGGGCTGTCCCACCTGTCCGGCCGCATTCCGCCCGGCCTGGGATTTGCGGCCTGGGCCGATCGTCTGTTCGCCCTCATGAATGAAAAGACAGACGCCGCCGCAGTGGAACGGACCGTGGCGCGGATGCGGGCCGGGGGCGTGGCCTGCGTGGGGGATGTGACCGGCCGGGATGCGGAACTGGTGCGCGCGGCTCTGGACCGGCAGGGTGTGGCCGGTCACCTTTTCCGGGAATGGACGGGTTCGGGGCGCAATGTGGCCCCGCGTCCGCTGCCCGGAGCGTGGAGCCTTGCCGTCCATGCCCTGTATTCGTGCCACGCTGATCTGGCCCGGCGCGTCAAGGCATGGTGCGGACAGCGGCGCCTGCCGTTTTCCCTGCATCTGGCCGAGGTGCCGGGCGAGAACGAACTTTTCTTGACCGGCAGGGGAAAACTGGCCGGATTCGTCCGTTCACGCCGCATTCTGCCTTCGGGATTCACGCCGCCGGAACAGCGCGTTGTCCCTTTTGCCCACTCTCTGGGGCTGCTGGATAGCCGCTCCCTGGCCGTGCATTGCGTGCGGGTGAACGAGGAGGATGCGGACATTCTGGCGCGAAGCGGCGCGTCCGTGTGTCTGTGCCCGAGAAGTAACGCCTGGATCGGCGTGGGACCGGCCCCGGCGGCCATGCTTCATGCGGTGGGCGTGCCCCTGTGCCTGGGGACGGATTCTCTGGCCTCCGCCTCGGACATGGAGCTGTGGGCCGAACTGCGGACCGTCCGGGCCATGCTGCCCGGCGTATCGCTTATGGGGCTTCTGGAGCTTGTGACGCGCAATCCGGCCCGGGCTTTGGGCGTGGAGGCGGATTTTGGCAGTCTGGAAGCGGGCAAACGGGCGGTCTGGGCAGTATTGCCGGAAGATTTCGGCGGGCTGGGGGAAGGAAATGGCGGAGGCGTATAGGGGTCGAACCTACCGAAGATCTCTCGACCTTCCACCGGTTTTGAAGACCGGGCCGCTCACCGGAACGAACACGCCTCCATGCGGACTCCGTGCCTACCAGCGCGGTAAACGATGATCAAGCCTTTCCGCGGATCGATCGGAAAAGTGGCCGTGGACGAGAAAATTTCCTTGTCATTCTGAAAACCGGCCTTAACAATCACAACTTGTTTCGTTAGGACGGCTTATTCCCGAAGATGACCGGGCGCGGCGGCCGCCGCACGTCCCGGGTTATGGAGGTCTCTTCTTTTGAACAATATTTCCAAGAATCTGGTGCTCTGGGCCGCCATCTGCATGATCATGATCATCGTGTTCAACATGTTCAACAAGCCCCAGAATGCTCCCAACGATCTGAACTATACGGAATTTTTGGCCAAAGTCCGGAAGAACGAGGTCGACAACGTGAAAATCCAGGGCTCCCGGGTCACGGGCACCCTGGTGGGCGGACAGCGTTTCTCCACTTACACTCCCAACGATCCGACCCTGGTGGACACGCTGGTCAGGCACAATGTGCAGGTCAAGGCCGAACCACTGGAGGAGGCCCCCTGGTATGTGACCGTGCTTGCCTCCTGGTTTCCTATGCTGCTTTTGATCGGCGTGTGGATATTCTTCATGCGCCAGATGCAGAGCGGCGGGGGCAAGGCCATGTCTTTCGGGCGTTCGCGGGCCAAGATGGTCACTCAGGAGGAGACCAGGGTCACGTTCGCCGACGTGGCCGGCGTGGACGAGGCCAAGGAAGAATTGCAGGAAGTCGTCGATTTTCTGAGCAATCCCAAGAAATTCACCCGCCTTGGCGGCCGCATTCCCAAAGGGGTGCTGCTGGTGGGTTCTCCGGGCACGGGCAAGACTCTGCTGGCCCGTGCCGTGGCCGGAGAGGCGGGGGTGCCCTTTTTCTCCATTTCCGGCTCGGATTTCGTGGAAATGTTCGTGGGTGTGGGTGCAGCCCGGGTGCGCGATCTGTTCATCCAGGGCAAGAAGAACGCGCCCTGTCTTATTTTCATCGATGAAATCGACGCCGTGGGCCGCCAGCGCGGCGCGGGACTGGGCGGCGGCCACGACGAGCGTGAGCAGACCCTGAACGCCATGCTGGTGGAAATGGACGGCTTTGAATCCAACGAAGGCGTCATCCTCATCGCCGCCACCAACCGGCCGGACGTGCTCGATCCGGCCCTGCTGCGGCCGGGGCGTTTCGACCGTCAGGTGGTGGTGCCCAATCCGGACTTGCAGGGCCGCAAGCGCATCCTCGAAGTGCATGCGCGCAAGACGCCGCTTTCTCCCGAGGTGGATCTGGAGGTTTTGGCCCGGGGCACTCCCGGATTCTCCGGAGCCGATCTGGAAAACCTGGTCAACGAGGCGGCCCTGCACGCGGCCAAGCTGAATCAGGACAAGGTGACCATGCGCGATTTCGAGGAGGCCAAGGACAAGGTCATGATGGGCAAGGAGCGCCGCTCCCTGATCCTGAGCGACGAGGAAAAGAAGACCACGGCGTATCACGAAGCCGGGCATACCCTGGTGGGCAAGTTCCTGCCAGGCACGGACCCCGTGCACAAGGTGACCATCATCCCCCGTGGCCGGGCCCTGGGTCTGACCCAGTACCTGCCCGAGGACGACCGGCATACCTATTCCAAAACCTACCTGGAGAGCAGTCTGGCTGTGCTTTTCGGCGGCCGTGCGGCCGAGGAGCTGGTGTTCAGTTCTCTCACCACGGGCGCGGGCAACGACATCGAGCGGGCCACGGACATGGCCCGGCGCATGGTCTGTGAATGGGGCATGAGCGAGGAGTTCGGCCCCATGGCGCTGGGCCGGAAGAACGACGAAGTGTTCCTGGGCCGGGACATGGCTCACGTCAAGGATTACAGCGAGGACACGGCCCGCCGTGTGGACATGGAAGTCAAGCGCATTCTGAGCGCGGCCTATGACACGGCCATGACCATCCTGCGGGACAACATCGAACTGCTGCATTCCCTGTCCTCGGCGCTCATCGACCGCGAGACCCTGACCGGCGAGGAAGTGGACAAAATCATCAGAGGCGAGACTCTGCCGCCGCAGACCCCGGAGAAGGCCCAACCTCCGGCGCAGGAAGAGGTGTCGGAGGAATCCTTCACCCTGGACGAGGGTGGCAGCGGAGAAGAAGCATGAGCCGTGGGGAGAGGGATTCCGTCTCCTGGAGCCTGTGCGGGGGCAGGACTCTTGGTCCGGCCCCCTTTTTTGTGGCGGGCATTGTCAACGTCACTCCGGATTCCTTCTACGACGGCGGAGTTTCGGCGGAAACGGGGGGGGCCGTGGCCACGGCCATGCGTCTGCTCGATCAGGGCGCGGACATCCTCGACATAGGCGGGGAGAGCACGCGCCCCTTCGCCGAACCCGTGTCCGAAGCCGACGAAATGGCCCGCGTGTTGCCCGTGGTCCGGGCTGTGGCGCAAAATCGTCCCGATGCCGTGATTTCCGTGGACACGACCAAGGCCGGAGTGGCCAGGGCCGTACTGGAAGCCGGGGCGCATATCGTAAACGACGTCTCGGCCCTGGAGGCGGACCCGGCCTTGCTGGATATTGTGCTCCAATACAGGCCCGGTTATGTGCTCATGCACAGTCAGGGAGATCCGCGCACCATGCAGCTCGAGCCAAAATACGGCGACGTGGTTGACGACATCCGCGAGTTTTTTTCCGTCCGGCTGGCCCGTCTCGTCCGGCAGGGCCTTCCGGAGGAGAACATCGTGCTCGATCCGGGTATCGGCTTCGGCAAGCGGCTGGAGCACAACCTGGAGATTCTGCGGCGGATCGACCGGCTGGCGGAATTCGGGCGGCCGGTTTTCATGGGGCTTTCCAACAAATCCCTGTGGAGAGATCTGCTCGGCCGCGAGGGACGCGAGCGTAACGCGGCAACGCTGGCCGCGACCGTCGTGCTTTACCGGATGGGCGTGCGCATCCACCGGGTGCATGAGGTCCGCGAGGCGCGGGACGCCCTGGCCGTGGCGCATGCTCTGGAAACCCGGGAGTCTGGAACGTGCTGAACTTCGCCGTGGGAAATTTGCAGGTCACGTGGCGGGACATTCTGGATGTCGTGCTGGTCGGATACATTTTTTTCCGGCTCATCCTGCTGATCAAGGGCACAAGGGCCGTGTCGGTGGTTTACGGCCTGCTCCTGGTGGTCATCGCCTATTTCGCGGCGGGCCAGTTCGGCCTGTACACGCTGAACTGGCTGCTCGGAAATTTTCTGGGCTCTATTTTTCTGGTGGTCATCATTCTTTTCCGCCGGGACATCCGCAAGGCGCTGGCGGCCATGGGCGCGACCACCATATTCAAGAAGGATGCGGTCCGGTCCGAAGTGCTGGACGAACTGATCCTGGCTCTGGTGCAGATGGCCAAGACCAGAACCGGTGCCCTCATCGTCATCGAACGCAATATCTCCCTGAGTGATGTGGTTTCCGGCGGCATCGAGCTGGACGCGCTGTTCAGCAAGGATCTGCTGCTGACCATTTTCCATCTGGATACGCCCCTGCATGACGGCGCGGTGATCATCCGGGACAACAAGGTGCACGCCGCGGCCTGCATTCTGCCCCTGGCCGTGGGCCTCAAGCATGAGGCCTCGCTGGGCACGCGGCACCGGGCCGCCATCGGTGTGACCGAGGAAACGGACGCCGTGGCCCTGATCGTATCCGAAGAGCGGGGCAGCATCTCCCTGGCCGTGGGCGGCAGGATCACCAGCGGCCTGAACGAGGTCCGCCTGCAGAAAGTGCTGGGCGCCGCACTGAGGAAATGATGAAGGACAACTGGCAATACAGACTGCTGGCGCTCTTCATGGCGCTGATATGCTGGTATGTGGTTTCCGGCCAGGAAAAGGTGGAGACGTGGCTGGAAGTACCGCTTGATTTCGTGAACCTGCCGCAGCGGATGAAGATCGTTTCCGGGGCGGGCAAGGTACAGGTCCGCATCCGGGGGACCAGCAGCCAGATCCGGGCCATCAACATGAGCCGCCTGGCGTACAAGGTCGATCTCGCGGATATCCGTCCGGGAGAAAACATCGTTCCCCTGCTTCCGGAAAACATGAGCATCGTCTCGGCGGTGGATGTGGTGGAAATAAGCCCCAGCAGACTCGAACTGGTCGCCGATACCATTGTTTCCCGGAATTTTCCCGTTCATCTGGACTGGGAGGGGTTGCCGGCGGAGGACATGCGCTTTCGCAACGCCACCCTGAGCCCGGAGCAGGTCACGGTCACGGGCTTCGCCCATTCTCTGGATGGCCTGAAGCATGTTCCCACGGTGCATATCCGGGTTCCCTCGGACGGCGGGCTTTCGGCTTCGGGGCGGGCCCGGCTGATGCTGCCGGAAGGCGTGACCTCGGAAGTCACGTCGGTGGACTATACCCTTGCCTTTTCCCCGATGACCCAGGCCATCTGGGTCAAGATGAATCTGGAGCCCGTCGCGCACGAGGGCTTCACATACACTTTCGATCCCAAGTTCGTGCGCGTGCAACTGGATGTTCCGGTGCGCCTGCTGAGGGACAAGAACTGGCGGGAGACGTTGCGCCTGTTCGTGGACCCCGGCGGAGAGCCGTCTGCAGGCCGCAGCCGGATTCGTCCCAGGGCAGAATTTCCCGAGGGCGTGGGCATTCTCGAGATGAAACCGGAGGATGTCGAGATTCTGGTGCGGCGCAGTGAAAAGTCCGGCGGATAGCGATGGAGGATTGATGGGCAGATTGTTCGGAACCGACGGTGTCAGAGGCCGGGTCAACATGTACCCCATGCAGCCGGAACTGGTGGTTCGCCTGGGGCTGGCCGCCGGGCAGTATTTCCGCAAGGGCGACAAACGCCACCGGGTGGTCATCGGCAAGGACACGAGGCTCTCCGGCTATGTCTTCGAATCCGCTCTGACGGCGGGATTCTGCGCGGCCGGGATGGATGTTTTTCTGGTAGGCCCGCTGCCCACCCCGGCCATCAGCTTTCTGACCCGCAGCATGCGGGCGGATCTGGGTGTGGTCATTTCAGCCTCGCACAATCCTTACATGGATAACGGCATCAAGTTTTTCGACAAGGACGGCTTCAAACTGCCCGACCAGGTAGAAAACGAAATGGCCGAAATGATCACCAATCCGGATTTTTCCTGGGATTACCCGGCCTCCAATCAGGTAGGGCGGGCCAGGAAAATTCAGGACAGTCCGGGGCGATACATCGTCGAGCTCAAACACAGCTTTCCGGCGGGCATGACTCTGGACGGCCTGCGTATCGTGCTGGATTGCGCCAACGGAGCCTCCTACCGGGTTGCGCCGCTCATTTTCGAGGAACTGGGGGCGGAAGTCTTTTCGCTGGGCGTGGACCCGGACGGACTGAACATCAACAAGGGCTGCGGCTCTCTGCATCCGGAGCTGGTGGCGGCCAAGGTGCGCGAACACAGGGCCGATATCGGACTGGCTCTGGACGGCGACGCGGACCGGCTCATCGTGGTAAACGAACGGGGGAAGGTACTGGACGGCGATCAGATCATGGCCGTGTGCGCCGGGGATATGCTCGACCGGGGGACATTGCCCAGCAAAACACTGGTGGCCACGGTCATGAGCAATATGGCCCTGGAAGTGTTCATGAACGAGCGCGGCGGGCAGCTGGTCCGGACCAAGGTCGGGGACAGATATGTCGTTGAGGAAATGCGCCGGGGCGGCTATGTTCTGGGCGGAGAGCAGTCCGGGCACATGGTGTTCATGGAGCATTCCACCACGGGAGACGGCATTCTGGCCGCCTTGCAGTTGCTGCGGGTCATGGTGGGCAGGCAGCGTCCCATCTCCGAAATCGCGGGCCTGCTGGAGCCGTATCCGCAGAAGCTGGCCAACGTGTGGGTGAAAAAGAAGGTGCCGTTCGAGGAAGTGCCCGACATTCAGGACGCGGTTCACCACGCCGAGGAGAAGCTGGGTAAGACCGGCCGGGTGCTGCTGCGTTATTCCGGCACCGAAGCTCTGGCACGGATCATGGTAGAGGCGCAGGATCAGAATCTGGTGGACGAGCTGTGCGCGGAACTGGTTCAGGCTGTCGAGCACGGCCTGAGCTGAAATTTTTCCGAACAACAAGGAGCATCATATGCAGGTACGCAAAGTAGTCATCCCCGTGGCCGGATGGGGAACCAGATCACTGCCGGCGGTAAAGAACGTGCCCAAGGAAATGCTGCCCATATTCCGCAAGCCGTCCATTCAGTATATTGTGGAAGAGGCCATTGATTCGGGGCTTTCCGATGTGGTTTTCGTGAACAACCAGACCAAGCGCATCATCGAGGACCATTTCGACTACAACCTGGCTCTGGAGCAGCTGCTTGAGCGTAAGGGGCAGAAGAGCCTGCTGGAAGAAGTGCGCAAGGTGGCCGAAATGGCCAATATCATCGTCGTGCGCCAGAAAGAGGCCCTGGGACTTGGGCATGCCGTGCTGCGCGCCAAAAAGGTGGTTCAGGACGAGCCTTTCGCGGTCATGGTCGGTGACGATCTCATGTTCAACCGGGACCCGGGCATGAATCAGGTGCTCGATGTCTGGAAGAATGAGCGCATGCCTGTGGTCGGCGTCATGGAAGTGCCCCGGGACAAGGTCAGCCGCTACGGCATCATCGACGCGGAGGAATATGCCCCCGGCCTGTACCGCATTCGCGGGGTCAAGGAGAAGCCGAGCATGGAGAACGCTCCGTCCCGGCTGGCCGTGGTGGGGCGCTATGTGCTCACCCCGGAAGTCTTCAACCATCTGGAGGCGCTCGCTCCCGACCAGACCGGAGAAATTCAGCTGACCGACGCGCTGGACGCCCTGGCCCGGCAGAATCGCCTGCTGGCCGTGAAGTTGCGGGGACAGCGTTTCGATGTGGGAGACTGGGTTGATTATCTGACGGCCAATATCTATTTCGCCCTGCAGGATGAGGATCTGCGCTACGATCTGATTGACAGGCTGCGGGAGCTCATTCCGCCGTCGCGATAGAGGGCAAACGGACGGCCGTGCTCTGTGCTTTATAAGGAGCCCCTGACGGGTTACAGTTTCGGGCTTCGAGTTCTGAAGCTTGGAGCTGCGGGTACTGATTTCGAGGTAGAGGGAACGGGAATGTCCGTTCCCTTTTCCATTCCGAAGAGATGATTCATGCGGGAGTCGTGGTGGGCAAGCTAAATGATACAGGTCGGGGAATAAGTCTTTGCCGGGCCGTGAAGCCGGGAGGCGCGGTTCTCGACGCATGATGTACTGTTCCGTGCTGGTGCTGGGCGCTCCCTATGCGCTGCTGACCTATTCCCTGCCCGGAGATTTGCCCTGTTCTGTCTGGAATGTGGGCGGACGGGTTCTGGCGCCTCTCGGCCGCTCCTGGCGGATGGGCATTCTGGCGGAGATGGATGTCCGTCCGCCGGAAGGTCTGGATGTCCGTCCACTGCTGTGGCCCGTGGACAGAACGCCGCTTTTCTCCTCCGGCTATCTGGATGTGATCCGCGATCTTGCCGTCCGGCAGATGGAGCTTCCGGGGAAAATTCTGTCCCGGGTGCTGCCTGCCGGGCTGCGGGATATGCCTGTGTTCAGAACGGCGGATGGCCGCCTGCTGGAGATGCCGGAACTGACAGCCGTCTCCGGACGCCGGGAGCTGGGAGCGCTCTGGGCTGCCGGAGAGATTTTTCCCGTTCAGAGAGCGGAGCGGGGGGAGCGGCTTTTTTCCCTGGTTTCCGAACCTCCGTGGCCGGTCAGGCCCCAGGCCGCGGTGCAACTGGCCGTGCTGAGGTTTCTCGATGTTCACGGCGTGTCTTCATCCAGAACCCTGTCCGCGAGTCTGGGCAAGAGCGCCTCGTCTGTTCTGAACGCCCTGCTGCGCAAGGGGCTGGTGCGTGAGGTCATCTCGCAGTTCGAGGCGGAAAGCGCACCTTCCGAGGTCGGGCCGGTGTTGCGTCTGAGTGCCGAACAGTGCGCGGCCGTGGAGGAGTTCGACACTCTGCTGCGCTCGCCTCGCCCGGAAACGGGACTTCTCTTCGGCGTGACCGGAAGCGGCAAAACGGCCGTGTATCTGGAACTGGTCAGGCGTTGTCTGGACGCGGGGCGCCACGCGATGCTGCTCGCTCCGGAGGTGGGAATCGCTCTCAAGCTGCACGCCGATGCGCGGGCCGGATTGCCGGGCCGTGAAATCCGCCTGTATCATGGCTATCTGAATGGCGCCCGGCGGCGGCAGCTGTTCACGGAACTGGCGGAAGCCGATACCCCCCGTCTGATCGTGGGGACGCGGTCGTGTCTTTTTCTGCCCGTGGATCCGGGGCTGATCATTCTGGATGAGGAGCATGACGCCTCCTTCAAGCAGGAGGAGGGATTCGTGTACCAGGCCAAGGAGCTGGCCTACGGCCGTGTGGCCCGGACCTCCGGCCTTCTGCTGATGGGCTCGGCCACGCCGGACATCAAGATTTTCCATGCCGCGCGCGAGGGACAGGTGCGTCTGGCCCGCCTGGACTCCCGGGTGGGGGGCGGCTCGCTGCCAGCCGTCGAACTGGTCGATCTGCGTGCGGATCCGCCGTCGGACGGACCGTTTGCCCCTTCCGTGAGCGAGGCCATGCTGGGCGTCATCGCCGAGGGCGGGCAGGTCATCATCCTGCATAACCGCCGGGGATTCGCGCCGGTGCTTTTTTGCGATTCCTGCTCGGAGTCCGTCAAATGCCCGCACTGCCAGGTTCCCATGACCCTGCACAAGCGCCGGGAGCTTCTGCTGTGCCATTACTGCGGTCACAGCGTGCCGTTTCCCGCGCCTTGTCCGCAGTGCCGTTCGCATCTGCTGCTGCCTTTGGGTGAGGGCACCGAGCGGCTGGAGGAGTTTTTGCGCGACAGGCTGCCCCGGGGCACCAGAGTGCTGCGTCTGGACCGGGATGTTTCGCGCCGGGCCGGAGCCATGCAGGAGGTTCTGGACGCCTTTGCCCGGCGGGAAGCCCAGGTGCTGGTGGGTACGCAGATGCTCAGCAAGGGGCACCATTTCCCCGGCGTGACGCTGGTTGTGGTGGCCGACGGAGACCTGGGCTTGAATCTTCCGGACTACAGGGCTACGGAGCGGTGCTTCCAGATGCTGGTGCAGGTGGCGGGCCGCGCGGGCCGGGGAGATATGCCGGGACGGGTGCTGATCCAGACCAGAAATCCTGATCACTATTGCTGGCAGTATATTCTGCGCAATGATTACGAGGGGTTTTACTCCAGGGAAATCACTTTGCGCAGGGCCATGGGCTACCCCCCCTTCGTCAGGCTGGCGCTGGTGAGGCTGTCTCTGCCCATGGCCGAGCCGGAAGGAGCTGTGCTGACGGAGTTCTCCCGGCATATGCGGCGGCTGGGGCAGGAAACGGGAGTGCGTGTCCTCGGCCCGGCTCCGGCGCCGCTGGCCGTTCTGCGTGGCCGCAAGCGCTTTCATTGTCTGCTGAAGGGCGGTTCGTGGTCCGAGATACGGGGGGTTTTCGCTGGCGTGCGCAAGGCGTTGCAAAAGGAGAAACATGCTCGTCTCTCCGTGGATCTGGATCCGTTGGACATGATGTGAATAAAGCGACGGTTCCCTCTGGGTGTTCGCGGGTAGAGGAGACGGAGTTTTCGGATATTTCGCGGCATGGCTGCCAATTTTGAGGTGTGTGATGAAAAAGAGAATAGCCGATATTTTGCTTTCCGACTCCCCCGCTGACCGTATGGAAATCTGGGGCTGGGTGCGGACCAAGCGCGAAAGCAAGGATTTTGTTTTTTTGGAAGTGAATGACGGCTCCTGCCTGAAAAATCTGCAGGCGATCGTGTCCGCGGACACGGCCGGATTTGATCTGCTGGATCGGGCGTCCACGGGAGCCGCGGTACGTCTGGAAGGTTCGCTGGTGGAATCTCCGGGGCAGGGACAGCGCTGGGAGTTGCGGGTCAGCCGTCTGGAGATCTTGGGCGAGGCCGACGCCACATATCCGCTCCAGAAAAAACGGCATACGGATGAATTTCTGCGGACCATCGCCCACTTGCGTCCCCGGACCAACAAGTACGGGGCATTGAACAGAATCCGGGCGGAGCTGGCTTTCGGGGTGCACCGCTTTTTTCACGACAACGGTTTTTTCCACGTGCACGCGCCCATCATCACCGGGTCGGACTGCGAGGGCGCGGGTGAGATGTTTCAGGTCACCACTCTCAATCTGGACAATATACCCAGAAGAGAAGGCAAGGCGGACTTCGGGCAGGATTTTTTCGGGCGGGAGGCTTCACTGACCGTTTCCGGCCAGCTGGCAGCGGAAAATCTGGCCTGCGCCTTGGGGCGGGTATATACGTTCGGGCCGACTTTCCGGGCGGAAAACTCCAACACACCCAAACATGCTGCCGAATTCTGGATGATCGAGCCGGAAATGGCCTTTGCCGATCTCTCGGATAATATGGATCTGGGCGAATCCTGCGTAAAGTGGCTGATCGGCCACCTGTTGGACAACTGCCGGGATGATCTGGAGCTTTTCGGGAACTTTGTGGACAAGGAGCTGTTTGTCACGCTGGACAACATAGCCAGCCAGTCCTTTGTCCGAATTCCGTATGTCGAGGCTGTGGACATTCTGCAGACCGCCCCCAGAACTTTCGAGTTTCCTGTGGATTTCGGGGCGGACCTGCAGACAGAGCACGAACGCTACCTGACTGAAGAGTACTTCAAACGGCCGGTTATTGTTTTTGATTACCCCAAGGAGATCAAGGCTTTTTACATGCGTCTCAATGACGACGGCAGGACCGTGGGCGCCATGGATGTGCTGGTGCCGCGCATCGGCGAACTCATCGGCGGCAGCGCCAGGGAAGAGCGTTTGTCTGTGCTGGAAAGGCGTATCGAGGAACTCGGATTGCCCAGAGAAGAATACTGGTGGTATCTGGACCTGCGCCGGTACGGTACGGTTCCCCATGCCGGTTTCGGGATGGGCTTTGAACGCCTGCTTATGCTGGTCACGGGAGTGGCGAATATCCGCGATGTGATACCGTTTCCCCGGACGCCGCGTCATTTGGTGTTTTAGAAACTTCCTCTTATATTTTTTATAGTTGTGATAATATTGGTATGTTTATGTAGAAACTGATTGACAGTTTGGTGTGAGTTTCTTTAGAGGGCATTTCCCCGCTGAGTGGGAGGGTTTATGTCGGCGGGTCTG
>JAUMXF010000154.1 GCA_030529235.1 Pseudomonadota bacterium | reverse complement strand
AGGATGCGGCGGTAAATGGAGCGGGTGTCAGCCATGCGCAGGGCATGCACAAAACGGAGGACGCTGGCAAGAAAGGGCTTTCAGGGCCTGACGGCCTCTCCCGGCATCGGGCAGGCCGTTTCCTCCAGCCCGCACAGGAAAAAGCCCAGAATCGGACGGCATTTTCCGGCGCAGGGCGCGTAGAAGCGGCCGCTTCGGCGCGTGCCGGAACGGTTCCTCCGGCCCAGATAGAATTCCGCCAGCCCCAGGGGACGCAGGCCCAGACAGGCCGCGTGATGCAGCAGTTTGGGCGCGCAGCACTCCCCCGTGCCGGTGGGCATGCCCCGGCCGATGAAAATTTCTTCCAGCCTCCGGCGCTGCCCCCGGAAATTGGCGGGCCGGTACAGGGTGAAAATACGCGCCATGAGCTCGCGGGAGATGCTCTTCCGCCGGGCCGCAAGCTCCATCCGGACGGGGTCTCCGGCAGACAGGCTTTTCATGCCGCGAGTCAGCTCCTTGATGCGGGTCTCGTCATCGCGGACCACAGAGGCGAATTCTTCCGGATCGACAATGGGCGGCACCCAGCCCGGCACATTCCAGATGCCGTTGTACTGGCCGGAAAAGGCCTTCAGCACACCCCGGTTTCCGCCCCGATCCCGGTAAACCAGCACGCCGAACATCTGCCCACCGGCCGGACCGTTCAGGCAGCCGAGATCAAGGCGTGGATCCCGGCTTTGCTCCAGACCGATATTCCCATGCCGGACCAGTTCTCTCATGAGCAGCCCGGCAACGGGAAGAGCCGGAGCGGAGGACAGGCGATGCTCCCGGCCGCAGTCGCGGCAAAATCCCCGGCAGTCCAGATCTTCCGCATCCCCCCATTCGGTTTCACAGGAAAAATCATGCCGTGGTCCGTCACTCATGCGACACGATACTTCCCGCACGCGGCCGCCATTCCGGGCATTTCAGGGAGCCATCCATGCGCCGGAACTCAGCGGACATATTCCCGCGGATTTTTTCCGAGCAGACAGAAAACCTCGTAGGAAACGCTTCCCCACCAGCCGGCCATCTCATCGGCGGAAATATGCTCCGGTCCGCCGCCGCCCAGAAGGAAAACCAGGTCCCCGGCCCGGGCCTCGGGGACATGGCTCAGATCCACCGCCGTCATCTGCATGCACACCCGGCCCAGAACGGGTACTCTGCGGCCGTGCAGAAGCATCCAGCCTTTTCCGGAAAGACCGCGGGGATAGTTGTCCGCATAGCCCGTGGCCACTATTCCCACCCGTATATCCCTGGAAGCGACATAGGCGGCGCCGTAACTTACAGCTTGGCCTGCCCGCAGCGTCCGGACTTCCAGAAGCCGCGTGGAAACCTCCATGGCCTGCCGGAATCCCCGACCCTTTTCCTCCCAGTCCGTACCGTGAAAAGGGTTGCCCCCATACAGGGAAATGCCCGGCCGCTGCCAAGCATAATGCAGATCCGGGTGCGCCAGAACGGCCCCGGAGTTGGCCAAGCTGCCCGGCGCGGTAATGCCCCGCCCGGAGAGAACGCGCATGATCCGGTCGAACCGGCGGCCCTGCTCCCTGGTGTATTCGATCTGACCGGGAAGTTCAGCCGAAGACAGATGCGAACAGATCAGCCCTACGCGGATATGGCGAAGGCCGCGCAGCGTTTCGGCCAGCTGTTCCGCTTCTTCAGGGGCAAAGCCCAGCCGCCCCATGCCTGTCTCGAACTTGAGCGCCACTCTCGCCGCCGTGCCACACCGTTTCGCGGTTTCCTCCAGACGCAGCAGCTGTTCTTCATTCCCGGCCACGACGAGCAGATCCCGCTCACAGGCCGCGCGATAGTCCGCCTCGTCGAGGGGGCCCAGAAGAGACAGGGCATCCGCCTCGGGAAGGTGTTCCTTCAGGAACACGCCTTCCCCCACCATACCGACGGCCATGGTCCGGGCTCCCGCGGCAAAAAGCGCCCGGGCGACCTCGGGCATGCCGTGCCCGTAGGCATCCGATTTGATCACGGGCACCGGATTGGATGCCACGCTCCGGATCAGCTGGAAATTATCCGCCAGCGCGCGCAGGTCGATGCGGGCCCGCACATGGGTCCAGATGTTCGCATTCATGTCCATAAGCAAATGCTCCAGAGTGAATATTCCGGCCGCCGGACACCCTCCATACAGGAGTCCGCCCGGAGCCGGGCTGCAGGTGGATTAGCGAAAGCAGACCGGCAAGGTCAAAAACAAAAGACCGTATCCCCGCCCGGCACGACCGGACAAGGCAGCCCCCGGAATCGGAAAAACAGAACACAAAGACGCCCGGCCCGTCCTTTCCGGCGCGGATTATTCTGGTTGTCAGGGCAAA
>JAUMXF010000031.1:14762-21135 GCA_030529235.1 Pseudomonadota bacterium | reverse complement strand
TTTGTTAACTCCACCCGCAAATGGGGCGGCGTGAAAAGCTGGACTCTGGACGCGGCCCGGGGGCTGACCGCCCGCGGACACGAAGTGTCCATCATCGGCCGTCCGGGACCATTTGTGGACAAAGCGGCGGACTTGGGTCTTCGGGCCAGAGCCGTTTCTTTCGGGCCGGACTTCAACCCCTTGCTCGTGACCAGAATGCTGCGCTGGTTCCGCTCCGGAAAAACCGACCTCGTGGTGGTCAACGTGGGCAAGGATATGCGCAGCGCGGGCGTCGCGGCCAGGTTGCTCGGTATTCCGGTAGTCCACCGCGTGGGTCTGGCCAGAGACATGGAAGACACCTTCAAGGTCAGAGCCTTGCACAAATGGGTCCGCCCGGCCCTGCTCGCCCCCTGTGCCCAGATTAAACACGGCCTGCTGAAAGAACTGCCCTACCTCGGGCCCGAAGAAATCTCCGTGGTGCTGACAGGCAAAGAACCCGCCCCGGCCGTGCCGGAAAACGTCCATCGCCCCATGCGCTTCATCTCCACCAGCCAGCTCAACGCCGACAAAGGACACAAGGACGCCCTCGCGGCCATGAGCCTGCTTAAAAAGTGGGGCTGCGATTTCGAATATCATGTGGTGGGAACGGGCACCATCGAAGCCGAACTGAAAGCTCTGGCCGACAGACTGGGCCTGAACGGGCGTATT
The DNA here is from genome assembly GCA_030529235.1 of Pseudomonadota bacterium. Taxonomy (GTDB): domain Bacteria; phylum Desulfobacterota; class Desulfovibrionia; order Desulfovibrionales; family Desulfomicrobiaceae; genus Desulfomicrobium. The sequence continues at coordinate 20,448 of JAUMXF010000031.1, read as the reverse complement.
TTCTGGCATGGATTCCAACCCGACGTACGCGCCCTGCTGCGCGGGGCCGACGTTTTTCTGCTGCCCTCGATGAACGAGGGTCTGCCCAACTCCCTGCTGGAGGCCATGGCCGAAGGGCTGGTCTGCGTGGCCAGGAACGTGGGCGGCGTGGCCGAAGTCTGGCCGGAAGACGCTCCCGGCCTGCTTCTGCCCTATGCGACCCGGCCGGAGGAACTCGCCCGCGTGCTGACGGAACTACTGGACGCGGGCGATGAACATATTCTCGCCCTGCGGCGGATTTTCCACGCTACGGCGCGGGAAAACTCCCGTGAGTGCATGGTCTGTGAGCTGGAGCGCTTTTTTGAAGAGGTCGCAAGGCGTGCAGGCTAAACTGATGGAAAACGGCGTCACCGCCCTGGCCGGCATTTTCTTTCTTCTGCTGTGCCTGGCCCCCGCCTCCATGGACGGACTATTTCTCGCCGTGCCCGCCGTCATTTTCTATCTGCTGTGGAAGGAAAAACGCATCGCTTCTTTCTTTCTCGACCCGGCACTTTTGTGCCTGCTTTCCTTCGTCGCTCTGGCGCTGCTGAACGCCCTTCTGGGCGCGGGAGACTACAGCAAAGCCGTCAAGCTCGGACGCTGGATTCCGCCATTTCTGCTGGGCAAATTCTTCGTCTGGAAATGTCCCGCCCGTCTGGCTCCCGCCCTGCTTTACGGCGCGGGCTTCATTGCCGCGCTGTTCGCCGGCGCGGCAATCCTGTACGCTCTGGGTCTGGACAGCATGGGCGATGCGTCCATCACCCTGGACGATCCGGAGCTGACTTTCAAAAATCTCAGCAGAGCGGCCCTCTACGCGGGGCTGGCCGCATTCATCCTCTTCTGCCATTTTCTGGAAGCGCCGTCCCTCTGGTATGCGAACCTGCCGCCCACTCTTTTCCTGGTCAGCCTCCTGATTCTCGCGGGCAGAAGGGCAACTTTCGCCGGTTTTCTGGCCTGCTCGGCCCTGCTTCTTGCGGCCCGCAAAAAATTCATGCTGCTCGGTCTTAGTCTGACTGTCGCCGTGGGAGGCATCATCGTTCTGAACCAGACCGACCGGTTCAATATTGCGCCGGAACACCTGGCCGCCCACCAGGGCGTCACGGAACGGCAGTCCGTCTGGTACGCGGCCTGGAAAATTTTTCAGAAACATCCCGTTCTGGGCGCGGGCGTGGGCACATTCCGGGAAAAATCCGACCCCTTTGTTCAGGAGTGGTTCGCCCGGCACCCGCAGCACCAGCGCCACGAAATTTTATCCGAACCCCACAACGTGATCCTGCACACCCTGGCCGAGAACGGCCTGACCGGAACGCTCCTGCTGCTCCTTGTCTTCGCCGGAGCCGGGGTGGCGGCCTGGAAAGCGCGACGCGCCACGCCGGGCGCACTCTGCCTGTGTGGCTGTCTGGGTCTTGTCTTCGTCCACATCCAGCTTCAGGTACACACCGTGACCAATGTGGCCGTGCTCATCTTTCTGCTGCTGGGCATGGCTCGCGGACTCGTCCCCGCACCGGAGCGGCCTTCGTGAACCTGGTCTACGCCGCCAGGTCCAAAATCCCCTCGCGGCACGCCAACGCCGTGCAGGTGGCGCACATGATCTGCGCCCTGGCCCCCTTGGTCGACAGCCTGACCGTCTGTCTGCCCGGCGGACTGTCCCGCAGGTTCAGGTTTCGCACCGGGACATGGCTGTCGGCCTACGGCCGGAAACTGCCCGACAACATGCATGTGCATTTCATGCCGGACGGCCCGGATCACGGTTTTGAAAAACGCGTATTGGCCGTGCTGAAAGAGCCGGAGCTAATTTTCACCCGCAGCCCGTGGCTGGCCTGGAAATTGGTCCGGGAGGATGCGGCAGTGCTGTTCGAATCCCACGTGGTTTCCCGCGATGCCGCACAGGTGCAAATGCCGGATTTCATCCGCGCCCTGAACGATTCCCGATCCGGTGCGGTGGTGGCCATTTCGGAACGCATCGCCCAGGAATATCTCGCCGGCGGGCTGTCTCCAGAACGCGTGCTCATCGCCCCGGACGGCGTGGATGTGGAAGCCTTCGCCCAACCCGCGTCCGGCGGTCTGGGCAGGCTGTTCGGCCCGGCCGTGTACGAATGCCCGGCCATGGTTTACACGGGTTCCCTGATCCCCGAAAAAGGGGCGGCTTTTCTGGCCAAGGCCGCAGCCCGCCTGCCGCACCTGCACGTGGTCGTCATCGGCGGCACTGCGCGGGAGTCCGCCCGTCTTGCGGCAGGCGCCCCGCCCAATCTCTTCACACACCCGGCCGTGCCTCACAAAAACATACCCGCCATCCTGCACGACGCGGCCATGCTGGTCATGCCCTACATGCCCACGGGAGACTTCATTTCGTACATGTCTCCCCTGAAGCTTTTTGAATACCTGGCCACAGGCAGACCCGTTCTCTCGGCCAACCTGCCCGTCCTGCGGCCCTTTCTGCGCCACGGAGAGAACTGTCTGCTCTTCGCTCCCGGCTCCATGGACGACCTCTGCGCTCAGGCCGGGCGCATTCTGGACATGACTCCGGAGGCGCTTGCCGCCATGCGCCCCCGCGCCGATCTGCCCACTTGGGAAAACAGGGCCCGGACCATCCTTGACTGGCACCACGCGTTGCGGAAAAAAGCCGGGGCATGACCGGACACGCGCCGGACGGCACCCCCCAAACTCCATCGAAAGACAGGCTGCAAGCCACACAGGACATGAGTATCGCCCAAAATCAAAGCGTCCGGCTGCTGCGCCGCTGCCTCGGATATTTCAAGCCATACAGGCTGTATGTCGCCGCGGCCTTCACCGCCCTCGGCGTGGTGGCCCTGAGCACGGCGGCGGCGGCCTATCTGGTGCAGCCCGCTCTGGACAGGATTTTCATCGAAAAGGACGAAGCCGCCCTCAGGCTCGTGCCGCTTCTGCTGATCGGCGTGTTTCTGACCAAGGGCGTGGGCCTCTTCATCCAAAAGTTCCTCATGTCCTACTGCGGGCTCAAGGTGCTGGAACAGCTCCGTTACGAACTCTTCGCCAAAATCATCTGTCTGCCCGTGGATTTCTTCGGGGAAACGCGGGTGGGCATGCTCATGTCGCGCATCATCAACGACGTGAACCTGATCAGTTCGAGCCTGCCGGAAGTGATACGCATCACCCAGAACAGCCTGACCATGATCGGCCTTGTCGCCCTGGTCATCTACCGGGACGCGCAACTGGCTTTCTGGGCCTGCCTGGTCTTTCCCCTGACCGTGTACCCGGTCATCTATTTCGGCCGGAAGCTGCGCAAGACCGGACGCAGCTACCAGGCCAAGATCGCGGACATCTCCTCGCATCTGCAGGAAAGCTTCAACGGCCTGCGCGTGGTCAAGGCCTTCGCCACCGAGGATCTGGAAAAGGACAAATTCCGGCGGGCCAGCAACAAACTGGTACGCATCGGCATCAAAGGAAAAATCTACAACCAGCTGTCCTCTCCCGTCACGGAGTTCATCGGCGCAGTGGGCGCGGGGCTGGTCATCTGGTACGGCGGCAGCCAGGTCATTGCCGGAGAACGCACCCCCGGCGAATTTTTCTCTTTCATGACCGCTCTGGTCATGCTCTACGACCCCATCAAATCCATCAGCCAGGCCAACAACACCATCCAGCAGGCTCTGGCCGGAGCCGAGCGGGTGTTTGAAATTCTGGACGGCCCGGATCTGCGCGAGGAAGCGGGCGGAGATCGGGAATACGCGCCGCCGTTCGTCTCCCTGGATTTCGAGGATGTGTCCTTCACCTATCCCGGAAACCCGGAACCCGCCCTGCGCCACATAAACTTAAGCATCCGGGCCGGGCAGCGCGTGGCCTTTGTGGGGCCGAGCGGCGCGGGCAAAACCACCCTGGGACATCTCATCACCCGCTTCCACGACTGCCAGGAGGGCCGCATCCGCATCAACGGCCATGACGCGGCAGAATACACCCTGGAGTCCCTGCGCCGGGGCATCGGCATTGTTTCCCAGGACCCGTTTCTCTTCAACATGACCGTGGCCGAGAACATCGCCTACGGCCAGCACATGGACCGCGAGGCGGTAATGCAGGCGGCCAGAGCGGCCTACGCGCATGATTTCATCCTCGAACTGCCAAACGGCTACGACACGCTGGTGGGGGAAAAGGGAGTGAAGCTCTCGGGCGGACAGAAACAGCGCCTGACCATCGCCCGGGCCATCATGAAAGACCCGTCCCTGCTCATTCTGGACGAGGCCACCTCGGCACTGGACACCCAATCCGAACGCATCGTACAGCAGGCGCTGGACAACCTCATGCGCGGACGCACCAGCGTGATCATCGCCCACCGGCTGTCCACCATTTTGTCCGCCGACACCATCGTGGTCATGGAAAACGGCCGCATCACGGCCCAGGGACCGCACCAGCGGCTGCTGGAGGAGAGCCCCGCCTACCGGAAACTGTACGAACTCCAGTTCAGGACGGGAACACCCGCCTGAACGATTAAACGCCGGGCGGACATGGGCAACCCGGCCGCCCGCGCGGCGAACTTTGGAGTCTTCCGCAGGCGCGAAACGCAACATTTCACCATCAATCTCACCATGCACTTAAGCTCACTGGAAAAAATGCGCGATTTCACCGCGCGCTACCTCGCCGACGCGGCGGACCGCCCGCTGGAGATTCTCGATCTGGGCAGCGCGGACATAGGCGGCACCTACGCCCAGTTCTTCGACAATCCCCAATGGAATTACCGGGGCGTGGATCTCGTTCCGGGGCCGAACATCCACGTGGTGCTCTCCAATCCGTACAACTGGCGGGAACTGCCGACCCACTGCGCGGACGTGTTCATTTCCGGCCAGACTTTCGAGCACATCGAATTTTTCTGGCTGACCATGCTCGAAATCGCGCGGGTACTCAAACCGGGCGGACTGTGCTGTATCGTCGCTCCGTCGCGCGGCCCCATCCACCGCTATCCTGTGGACTGCTGGCGCTTTTACCCCGACGGCTTCGCCGCTCTGGCCCGGTATGCAGACCTGGAAATTCTGGAGATACTTCACGACGACGAGGACTGCCCCACCTTTCCCGATAAAAGCGAGGAGTGGGGCGATCTGGTGCTGGTGGCCCGGAAGAAGAAGGACGAACCCCATGCCACACAGGAATACGACCGGGATGTTCAGGTGGACTCCGGAGATTCCCTGGCGAAAATCACCGCCATGACCCCTTCGGACAGTACCGTGCTAGAGCTGGGACCGGCCAAGGGCTACGTCACCCGGCATCTGAAAGAAAAACTGAACTGCGTGGTGGATTGTGTGGAGCTGTCGCCGGAGATGGCAGAGCTGGCCAGACCGGCGGCCCGGACCATGGTGGTGGGCGACCTGAACACCATGGATCTGACCGCGCATTTCACCACGGAAAGTTACGATGTCGTCATGGCCGCCGACGTGCTGGAGCATTTGAGTTATGACAACACGGTGCTGGAACAGGCACATACCCTGCTGAAGGACGGCGGGCTCCTGCTCGTGTCCGTGCCCAACATCGCCCACGCCAGCGTCATCGGGGCCCTGTGCCAGGGCGATTTTCCCTACGCTCCCGACGGCCTGCTGGACCGCAGCCACATCCGTTTTTTCACCCGCCGCTCCATCTGTAAGGCTCTGAGTCAGGCAGGGTTCACCATCGAGCGCATCGACCCGGTGTTCAAACTGCCGCACGAAAC
>JAUMXF010000031.1:1975-14662 GCA_030529235.1 Pseudomonadota bacterium | reverse complement strand
GAAAAACGCACCGAACTGGAGCGGGCTTTGCGCCACGCCGAGAGTCTGGCCTTAAGCCGCATGGAAGAGATCGCCACCCTGGCCGAAGCCTTCAAGCAGGCCGAGAGTCTGGCCTTGGAACGCGAGGCCCTGCTTACGGAAATCAAGACGCGCCCCTGGCGCGTGGTGTGGCGTAAACTGCGAGGAAAATAGTAATGCACATATTCACGTCCGTCACCGCCAACTATATTCCCAAGGCCAGGGTGCTGGCGGCTTCCTGCAAAAAACACAACCCGGATTCGGTGTTCATCCTGATCCTTTCCGATGCTCTGCCCGACTGGGTGCGCCCGGCAGAAGAGCCATTCGACCACATCGTGCAGGCCAAAGATCTGGAAATTCCCGATTTTCAGGCCTGGGCCTTTCAGCATTCAGTGGTGGAACTATGCACGGCGGTCAAAGGCCGGGCCTGCCAGTATATCCACGAACATTTCGGCGCACAAAAAATCATGTACCTGGATCCGGACATCGCTGTCTTCGGGTCCCTCTCTCCTCTGGCGAAGCTGCTTGATACGCACGACATCCTGCTCACTCCCCACCAGCTCGAACCGGAGGAGGAAGAACGGGCCATCATCGACAACGAGATATGCAGCCTCAAGCACGGGGTCTTCAATCTGGGTTTTCTGGCTCTGGCCATGCGCGGGGACGGCCTGCGCTTCATGGACTGGTGGGCGGCCCGCCTGGCCAGATTCTGCCATGACGACATCCCGAGCGGCCTGTTCACGGATCAGCGCTGGGTCGATCTCGCACCCTGCTTTTTTCCGAGACTCCATGTATTGCGCGCGCCCAACTGTAACGTGGCCACGTGGAACATCAGCCGGAGGAGTTTTTCCGGGTCTCTGGAACAGGGCATCCTGGTCGACGGACAGCCTCTGATTTTCTACCATTTTTCCGGTTACGACAGCGGCGCCTACGCCGTCATGCTCGACGTGTACGGCAAGGACCGGCCCCAGCTTCTGGAACTGAAGGCGTGGTACGCCGAAGCGCTCAAAAAAGCCGGACAAAGCGAGCACGGCGCCACGCCCAGCATATACCACCACTTCGACAACGGCGAGGCCATCACCCTTGGACACCGGCTGGCATACCGCTCCCGCGCCGATCTGCGGGCTCATTTTCCCGCGCCGTTCACCACCACTCCTGTGGATGCATCGTATTACCACTGGTACGCGGCCCATCGCAGCCAGGAAAACCTTCCTGAGGGAAGCACCGGCACCGAGGCGGCCCTGCGCCAAGAACTCTTCGACATCACCCATTCCCGAACCTGGAAAGTGGCCTGCTTTCTGAAGAAGCTCTACCATCTGGGCAGACGCGCATGACCCTGCTCTGCCTGCTGGAAGAGGCTGGCTTTCCTCTGGGACCGGATTTTCTCACGGCGGTAACAGAGACCGGAGTGAACCGGGAGCAACTGGCCCTTGCAAGCCGAGAACATGACGCAAAAGCGCGCGCCGACAGCGCCTGCATTCCGCTCATCGGCGAATCGTGGCGGCAGGCTCTGGATCATCCTGCGGCGGACCAAGGCATGGCCTTTCTCTCCACCGCCGCTCCCCCACAGCCGTTCTGGCTCCAAATTCTGCAGAACGCGGCGGCCGCCTACCCGGACTGCGGAGCAATCTCACCCTTGTGGGGCGACTTTCTTCCGGCCTGGACCGAAGCCGAACTCCCCACACGAAACGCTCTGCTCTGGGCCCAGAAGGATAAAATTGTTCTGGAAACGGAAGACTGCGCGGAACATTGCCTTTATCTTTCTCCCCGGGCCGTGCGCCATCTGCGGCAGGCGCCCCCGGATTTGCGGCTCCGGAATGCGGGAGCGTTTCTGCGCCGCCAGGGCTTCAGTCCTCTTGTGCACGGCAACCTCTTTCTTCCCTCCCTCGCTCAGGGTTCCAGAAAGCTGCCGGACAGCCCGGCCCTTCTCCAATGGCGGCACGTCATCGGCGACCAGCTGCACCAGGGAGTTTTCTTCCGGCACAGTCCGGGCCTCGATGCCCGTCCGGTGCAACTGCACATTATTCATTCCTGGGGCGGCGGACTGGAAAAATGGTGCCGGGACTTCTGCGCTCACGACACGGAGCGGGTTAATCTCGTACTGCGCTCAGTCGGCACCTGGGGCGCGTTCGGACAAGTTCTGGAGCTTTTCTCGGACCTCACGGACAAAGGGCTGCTGGGCTCCTGGACCCTGGGCAGTCCCATCCGGGCGACGGACATCCATAACGCCGGATACGCTGCGGCCATTCAGGAGATCATCGACAGTTTCCAGGTCAAGGCCATCCTCGTATCCTCTCTCATCGGACATTCACTGGACGCCCTGACCACAGGCCTGCCCACAGCCCAGATAATCCATGACTACTACCCGTACTGTCCGGTCATCTCGACCTTTACGGATACTCTCTGCCGGACCTGCACGTCACAGGAGCTGGCTTCGTGCCACGACAGCGGCGCGATGCACGCTTTTTTCGACAATATCGACGACGCCGAATGGACGACACTGCGGCAGACCTACTTCGACACGATAAGAGAGCGGAACGTAACGCTCGTCGCCCCCACTTCAGCCGCCAAAGAACACCTGGAAACGCTGGACGCCCGCTATCGGGATGTGGCCATGACCGTCATCGAACATGGCAACCTTCCCCTGGGGCAAACGCCGTCAACAGCCTCCATCCCGACACGCGACACGGCGAACGCGCGGCCGCGCGTACTTCTGCTTGGAGAATTGCGCCCGGAAAAAGGGGAGAAGCTTTTTTCCCGGCTTCTTCCCGCTCTGCGCAAGGAGGCAGATGTATTTCTCGTGGGATGCGGGGACTCCGCGTCCGCCTACGCCGCCCTGCCCGGAGTTTTCACCATCCGCCGGTATGACCGTGCCGAACTGGGCAGCCTCCTGGCGCGGATAAATCCGGATATGGCCCTGTTCCTGAGTGTCTGGCCCGAGACCTACTGCTATACCCTTTCGGAAGTCTGGCAGGCAGGCATCCCGCCTCTGGCCCCCAATCTGGGCGCTTTTGCGGCACGCATCAAAAACCGGGTCACCGGTTTTCTCTGTCCTCCCGAAATGGACCGCATCTCTTCACTGATCCACGAACTACTGCATGACCCGGCCGAACTGGAACGCGTGCGAGTCCGGATTCAACACATGAAACTGAAAACAGCGGAAGACATGACCGCAGACTACAATGCGCTGCTCCACATCGGGCCTTGCGCTCCGGCCTGTGCGCGCCCGCGGTTATATGTCCCGAGCCAGCACTCGGTCATGACTCAGAGCATCAGCCCCGGTCTGCCATTTTATACATATGTGTCGGCTTCTCGCACATACCTGCGTATAAAGTATAAAATCTTCCAGAAGCAATCCAAGGTCAAACAATGTATTGCAGGGTTACTGCTCTCTGTTTTCACTATTCTGGAAAAGCTCATAAAAAGATGATGCTGACTCCAAAAATACAGGCCGTCATCACGGATAAATATCAAGGAGAGCATTACACATGGCGGACATCCTAAATGCCATCAGATCTGAACACTGATACACAGAGCGCCTGCTTTATCATCCGACTCCTTCCAATCCTCCACCGCCAGCCACACGAATGACTTCATCCAGTGAGGTCACGCCGTCACGGACCTTGGCCAGCCCGTCATCACGCAGCAGCCGCATGCCTTTGGCCACTCCGGCGGCGGTCAGGGCGGCGGCGCTTTTCCGCAGCAGCATGAGCTCGCGGATTTCGTCGTCAATTTCCAGCAGCTCGAAAATGGCCACGCGGCCCCGGTAACCGGTCTGACCGCAATGAGCGCAGCCCTTGGGGCGAAAAATCTCTCCGCCGTCCAGACCGAAACGCTGCCGTACTCCGTCGGGCATGGCGTAGGCTTCCTTACAGTGCGGACAGAGCACGCGCACCAGCCGCTGAGCCATGATGCCGATAATCGAGGATGCAAGGAGATAATCCTCCGCGCCCATTTCCAGCAGCCGGGCCACGGCACCGGCGGCATTGTTGGTATGCAGAGTGGAAAAAACGAGATGGCCGGTCAGAGCCGACTGGATGGCGATATCCGCCGTTTCCTGGTCGCGGATCTCACCGATGAGGATCACGTCCGGATCCTGACGCACGATGGAGCGCAGGCCCCGGGCAAAAGTCAGCCCGGCAGTGGTGTTGACCTGCACCTGATTGATGCCGTCCAGTTCGTATTCCACCGGGTCTTCCACGGTGATGATCTTCTTGTCCGGCGAGTTGATGTCGTGCAGGGCCGAGTACAGCGTGGTGGTCTTGCCGCTGCCGGTGGGGCCGGTGACCAGAATGATGCCGTAGGGCTGACGGATGAGACTGTTGAAGCGCGAAAGTTCCCGGTCGGGAAAGCCGAGGCTGCCCAAGGAAAAGGAAATGCTCTGCTTGTCGAGGATACGCAGCACGATGGACTCGCCGTACATGACCGGCAGACAGGACACGCGCAGATCGATATTTTTGCCCGCCACCTTGATCTGGATGCGGCCATCCTGAGGCAGGCGGCGTTCGGCGATATCCATCTGGGCCATGATCTTCACGCGGGTGGTCAGCCCCTGAAGCATACGCTTGGGCAAAACCTCGTGCTCGTAGAGGAGACCGTCGGCGCGGAAACGGACCTGCACCCGGTCCAGAAAAGGCTCCACATGAATGTCGCTGGCCCCGATCTCCACGGCCCGGGTCAGCATCTGGTTCACGGTCTTGATGACCGGCGCCTCGGAAGCCAGATCCTTCAGGCCCTCCACGTCGGCGGTCAGTCCCACGTCCTCGACGGTTTCCTCGGGAACGGCCTCGTCCGCGCCGAAATACCGCCGGATCCAGGACCGGATCAGCTCCTCCCTGGCCAGAACCAAGCGCAGCTCATGCTGGGGGTACAGCCGGGCCAGCACGTCTCGCACGCGCACGGCCAAGGGGTCGTGCACGGCGAAAACCACGGTCTCCGCGTCCTGCCGTACGGGAAAGACCAGATTTTCATCCAGAAATGGAACCGGCAGAGTGGCGAAAGATTCCGGCGAATAATTCTCGGACAGGGCTCCCGTCACTTCCAGATCGAAGAACTCGCTTGCGGCCCGCAGATAGTCATCATCGCTCATGACGCCCATCCGCACGGCGGTCAGATAGAGGGGTTCGTCGGAACGTTTGACCTTGGCCAGCCGCTCGCTTTCCTTGCGGGAAATGAGGTCGAGATCGTAGAGCTTCTGCAAAAAAGACATGAATTTCACCCGGTTCTTCTGATATAACCGCGCTACGGGCGGCCCTGCCACGTCTGATACGGCTATTCCGTCACCGTCAGACGCGTCTCGCGGTCAGGAATGCCGACCAGGCCCGTGGCCAGAGAAGAGCTGTGCGACTTGAAGGCCAGGGCGTCATGCACCCACACATGCTGCACATGCTCTTCCTGAGTACCCTCGGCCACGGCCACGGCCATGGAATAGTCCCCCGGAGCCAGAATGGGCATGCGGAAGGCAAACCCTGCCTCGAGCACCTGCCCGCAGCCCACGGGAAATCCTTCGCCATAGCGCTCCCATGTGTTGTCGCCAAAAAGAAACTGCCCCAGCCTGTCCTTGCACATGAAACCCACGATGGGCTGACTCATGGCGCGGAGGGCTCTGGCCCGGACCACCACGCGCACCATTTCTCCACCCTGAATGCTTGGCAGCATGCGGCCGGATTCATCGCGCAAGGAAACCTGGAGCAGTTCCACGCCGCCTTCACCGAATCCCTGATCGACATTCAACCCGGCATATGCGGCCGGATTGTCCTCGGCGGAAAAATCGGAAAAGGCCGTTTCGGGGACCTCCTGCTGTGTCTCGTTCTTCACGGAAGTTTCGGCCGTGTTGCCGTAAATCCCGGCCAGGTACCTTTCGCACACGGATTTGGCGCAGCCTTCGGCCTCCACCCGGCCGTTTTTGAGCCATAAGGCCCGCTCGCACAGGGCCAGCACGGCGGAGGTGTCGTGACTGACGAAAAGAATGGTCCCGGTTTTCCGGAACTCCTGCAGAAAACGCATGCACTTCTGCACAAAAAACACGTCTCCCACAGCCAGGGCCTCGTCGATGACCAGAATATCCGCCCGCACATGGGCCATGACCGCAAAGGCCAGACGGAGAAACATGCCGCTGGAGTAGGTTTTCACAGGCCGGTCCAGAAAATCCCCTATGTCGGCGAAGGCCGCGATGCCGGAAAAACGGGCCTCCACTTCCCTGCGCTCCATGCCCAGCAACGCGGCATTCACATACACGTTTTCCCGCCCGGAAAATTCCGGATTGAACCCTGCGCCCAGTTCCAGCAGGGCTGCCACCCGCCCGTGCACCGCAATTTCGCCCCGGCTTGGAGTCAGGGTCCCGCAAATGCACTGCAACAGAGTGGATTTTCCCGAGCCGTTCCGGCCCACGATGCCCACGGTTTCCCCCCGGCGGACCTCAAAGTTCACCTCCTCCAGAGCACGGATTTCGGAATAATAAGTTCGCCGTCCCCGAAACAGCGACTGCTTGAGCCGGTCCAGGGGGCGGGCGTAAATATGGAAGTTCTTGCTGACTCCGCGCAGGGAGATGGCCACCTCAGACGACATCGGCAAATCCTTTGCGCGCCTTGGCATAAAACCACCAGGCGGCTTCCAGAGCGGCCAGAGCGGCCAGCGTGTACACGGCAAGCCCGGACCAGTCCGGCATGTTTCCAAGAACAAGCACGTCCCGGACGGCGGCAATGACCGGAGCCAGAGGGTTGAGGAGCAGAAACTTGCGGAACTCCTCGGGCACCGCGCTCAGAGGGTAAAAAATGGGGCTCAGAAACATGAGCACCGTGAGCAGAATGGACATGAGCTGATCCATATCCCGTACATATACGCCCAAGGTGGCAAGCCCAAGGGTGCAGGCGCAGGTCAGCAGACACAGAGGCGCCAGAACCACGGGCAACAGCAGGACTGTCAGCGGCAGAGCCAGATGGGATACGGCCAGAAACAAAATCAGCACGCAGGCGCTGAGGGCTGCGTTGAACAGGGCGCTGCCCAGAGCTACGGCAGGAAGAATCTCCAGGGGAAAGATGATCTTGGTGATGTAATTGGGCTGAGAGACAAAAAGTGACGGGGCCCGGCCCGCGCATTCGGCGAAAAAGGCGTACACGATGAGCCCGCAGAACAGGTATGGCGCAAATTCCACCGGGGAATCGGCTTCTCCCCATCTGGCCCTGAAAATAACGCTGAATACGAAGGTATACACGCAAAGCATGAACACCGGCACCAGAACGGGCCAGACCATGCCCAGCATGGTGCCCTTGTAGCGGGCCGCGATCTCCCGGCGCGTCAGCTGGGCCAGCAGCGTGCGGTGTCGATGAAGAGAAACGAAAAAGCCGCCGGGTTTGTGCGTCATCGAAGGCATTATTTCTGAATGGTCGAAAGTTTGTGGAATGTGAGGAAGTTTAAGGAGGTGGTGCAAAACTGTCCAGCGAGGAGGAATTCTGTCTGAGGCGATTTTCACCTGTTCCGCGCAAATCCGTACACCGCCCGGATTTTCCGCTTCCCGCCGCGAAATACCGGGCAGCCGGAATCACGGTTCGTCCGGAGCGGGCGTATATTCCGGCACCAGCGTAGCCAGCAGGGATTTGATCCCGGCGGCATCGAAGCGCTTCGCAGCTGCGAACAGCTCCTCCAGACGTTCGTCCGCGCAATCCGCGCAGGCCGCCTCACTGCCCAGAACCATAATCTGGTCATGGCCGGTTTCCAGCACATCCTCGCCTTCGGTGATGAGTTCCTCGTACAGCTTCTCTCCCGGTCTGAGCCCGGTGAAAACCACGGGAATGTCCTCGGGTTTCTTGCCCGAGAGGATGATCAGGTCCCGGGCCAGATCGGCGATACGCACGGGCTGCCCCATCTTGAGCAGAAAAATTTCCCCGCCCCGCCCCTGCGCGCCGGCCTGAACAATGAGCTGCGCCGCTTCGGGAATGGTCATGAAGTAGCGGGTCACTTCAGGATGCGTGACCGTAACCGGACCGCCCCGCGAGATCTGGTCGCGGAACAGGGGGATCACGGAACCCGACGAACCCAGCACGTTACCGAAACGGACGGCCATGAATGCCGTACCTTGGCCTTGCAGCCCAAGCATGATGCGCTCGGCCACCCGCTTGCTGGCCCCCATGACATTGGTGGGGCGCACGGCCTTGTCCGTGGAAACCAGAACGAAGCGCTCCACACCATGCCGGACGGATGCTTCCATAATTTCCATGGAGCCGCGGATATTACTGTGCACAGCCTGCCAGGGGTTTCTCTCCAGCATGGGCACATGCTTGTAGGCCGCGGCGTGAAACACCACCTGCGGCGCGTGACGGGCCAGTACGCTGTCCAGAAGCCCCCGATCCTGCACCAATCCCAGCACGGGCACATAACGGGTAAATTTGTGCCGGTGGCGCAGTTCCATTTCTATGGCGTAGAGATTTTCCTCGCCCGCGTCGTAGAGGATCAGAAGACGCGGTTCGAAACGCAGAATCTGACGGCACAGCTCCGATCCGATGGAGCCGCCCGCGCCTGAGACCAGCACCACCCTGTCCTTCAGATACCCCTCAATGCCCCGGATATCGAGCTGCGTTTCGGAGCGGCGCAGCAGATCCTCGTAGCGCACATCCCGCATATCCTTGACCGAGACCTTGCCGCGCACGATATCTGAAAGGGCGGGCAGCTTCTTGAGGCGCAGCCCAGCGCCCTCGCTCAACTTCACCAGATGGCGGACTTCCGCCGCATTCATGTCCGCCGCATTGACCAAAAGCTCCTGAGCACCGGTTCTCCGCGCCACTTCAGCCAGCGCGGTCATGGGACCGAACACGGGCAGGTCATGGATTCTGCGGCCTTTCCGACTCAAATCATCATCCACAAAGCCCACCAGGACCAAGCCGGAATCCTTGGTATCCAGAATCTCCCGGGCCATGCGCGCACCATCGTCCCCTGCGCCGAAAAGCAGTGCGCGCACACCCGCCATCCGCGGCCGCAATACGGACGGCAGCAGGGCTGCGGCACCGTCCTTGAGGGGCACCTGATGGGTCACACGGATCACAATACGCATGGCGCAGGACAGACAAAAGGCCAGCAGAGGATCGAGAATCAAAACCGAACGGGGGTATATCTGCTCGTGCCCCAGAAAGGTCACATAGACGACCAGGGAGATACCGGCGAAAATCATGGAACGGGCGATATGCCACAAATCCATGAGGCCGGTATACCGCCACATGCCCCGATACAGCCCGGCAATCCAGAAAAACGCGATCTTAAAGCCCACAGCCGCGGGCAAAAGGGAAAACATCTGGCGGAAAAAGGTTTCGGGAATATCAAATTCGAAACGCAGGCCATACGCCAGCAACAAGGCCAGGCAGAACAGCCCGGCCTCGGAAAGGAGCATCACAGCCAGATTGCCGTATCGGGAAAGATTCATACTGCCGCCCCATCGTGCAGGGCGGCCCGCAGTACCCGGACCACAACTCCGGCGTAGCGGCTCATGTCGTCGGTGGAGATGGTGGGATGAACCAGAAGAAGCAGACTTCTCGCACCCAGAGAGCCGGCAACAGGCAGCGGAACAGTCGGCCCCATTCCGGCGCGAACAAATGCCTGTTCGCGGTAGATTTCCGGGCAGACACCGGCAAAAGCGGGCATACCTTGGGCCGTGATTTCGGCCACCACCCGGTCCCGGCTCCAGCCGTCCCGTAAGAATGCAGCATCCAGAGCCAGATAAAATTTATAGTATGCGTGAAAGTAGTCCGGCCCGGGCGCCTGTATGTCCACACCGGCCAGCTTGCCCAGTTCTCCGGCGAGCAATGCTGCGTTTTCGCGCCGTCTCGCTATCCAGGCATCCAGTTTCCCCAGTTGGACGCGGCCGATGGCGGCCTGCATCTCGGTCATGCGCCAGTTGGTCCCGAAATTCTCATGCACAAAGCGGAAGCCCGAACCCGGATGCGGCGCATTCATGAGCTCCCAGCTTTTGCCGTGGTCCTTGTAAGCCCAGGCCCGCCGAAAAGCCGCCTCGTCATCCAGAAGCAGCATCCCGCCTTCCCCGCCCGTGGTCATGATCTTGTCCTGGCAAAAGGAAAACGCCGCCGCATGACCAAAAGAGCCCACGGGGCGCCCCTTGTAGCGCGCACCATGGGCCTGGGCGCAATCTTCGATGACGATCAGGTCATGCTTCCGGGCCAACTCCAGAATGGGGTCCATGTCGCAGGGCCAGCCCGCCAGATGCACGCAAACAATACACTTGGTCCGGGGCGTGAGTACGGCCTCGATACTTTCTGCGGTCACATTTCGCGAAACCGGATCCACATCGGCCAGCACGGGACGCGCTCCCCGGGCCACCGCACAACTTGCCGAGGCAATGAACGTCCAGCAGGTGGTGACCACCTCGTCTCCGGCTCCAATGCCGAAGGCCTCCAGCGCCAGTTCCAGGGCCAGCGTCCCGTTGGCCAGAGCAATAGCGTGACGCCTACCCGCATAGGCCGCGAATTCCTCCTCGAACGACCGGCATTCCTGCCCGGTCCAGTAGTTAACGCGGCCGGACCGCAATACACGAAGCGCGGCCTCCTGCTCGTCGGAAGCGAAATAGGGCCAGAGAGCGGATAAGTTCATGACTGGTACCTTACAATACGAGCGGGAGAGCCCATGACCACGGCATTGTCGGGTATGTCCCGAATAACTGTGGAGCCAGCCCCCACCAAAACATTCGAGCCGATTCGCACACCCTGAATGACCTGACTGCCGATTCCGATCCAGGAATCCTGGCCGACATGTACACTGCCGCCCAGATGAACTCCGGGACAAATATGAACGAAGTCTCCAATAAAGCAGTCATGATCTACAGAGGCACACGTGTTAACGATAGCATGGCAGCCCACAGAGATCCCGGGTTGCAACACAGCCCCGGCACAAATGACTGTTCCAGAATCAAGCGAGGCTGCCGGATCGACCCAAGCTGCGGGATGCACTAAAGTAGTCCACAAAGCTTTTGTACACATGGCGACAATACGCTTTCTGATTGCCCCATTACCAATACCGCTCACTGCCGCACCTCGCTCCACCAACGAAAATTCGGTCAGAGAGCCCAAGACAGGAATACCCATGACCGAAACCCCACGCAGCGATGGTGCATCGTCATAAAATCCTGCAACATCTAAGCTTAGAGCCCGCAATATCCCCAATACGACTTTACCGTGACCGCTCGCCCCCAAAATGCAGATTCCACTACTGTGCATCCGGACTTCCTGTAAATCTGGGCATGGTCTCGTGCCCTTCCGCACTCACGCCTTTTTTGCAGAATACAGTTTTTACCGTCAGCCACAGAATTTTCATATCCAGAGACAAGCTCCAATTATCCACATACCAGATATCCAAAGAAAATTTTTCCTCCCAAGACAGAGCATTACGGCCGTTGACCTGAGCCCACCCCGTGATGCCGGGCCGCATTTCATGCCGCCGCGCCTGCTCCGGCGTGTAAAGAGGAAGATACTCCATGAGAAGTGGCCGGGGACCCACCAAGCTCATATCGCCACGCAGCACGTTCCACAGCTCGGGGAGTTCGTCCAAAGACGTGCTCCGCAGAAAACGCCCTGAAGGAGTGAGTCTCTCGGCGTCGGCAAGGGGCTTGCCGGAAGCATCCACAGCCTCGCGCATAGTGCGGAATTTGATCATACGAAAAGGATGCCCATACAGACCCGGACGCATCTGCATAAAAAAAACAGGACGCCCTAATCCCACACGTACAATTAGAGCCACGGCAAGCAGAATGGGGGCAGTCAGAATCAGCAGAATCGCAGAGAAAACAATATCCAGAAAACGTTTCATGGTTCACATGGCCTTGTAGGCCCGCGTCCAAGGATACTGGTCTTCCACTAGTTGAAAATATGGCTCGAAATCCTTGGGATTGCCGATCAGCATCTGCACCATCATGGACTTATATATTTTAGCATCCATAATGAAGGCCTGGCTGGAGCGTTGGTTCAGCACCAGATGCAAACCGGAGCCGTTCTGCCAAGTCATGCGTTGGGCGACATTGCCGTCATCAATGACATCAAGCGAGTCAATGGGGGTCTGACGGGATTGTACCGTGATATGTCCTGTTTGTGTGCTGATGCCGAATTGCCCCTGAAGCTGCTGGAACTGGCCCGGAGCGCCGGTGCCGGATATCAGATCCCAGTTGCCGTAAAAGCTGATCCAGTAAGAAAGGCGCAGATTTTCCCAGGATACCACGAAATACTGGTCCGGCAGATCCCGCGGCAAATCCAGCATGCTATGCGCCAGGCTGCTCACAAACTCCGTCGCGTTCTCCGCACCCAAAGCGTCCAGACTCCTCACAGGGTCATTCCAGTAGTAGATTGAGGCGTTCTGCTGCCCGGATGATTCCCGTTGAGCGTGGGTCACAAAGCGCATGAGCTGGCTGGCCTGCATGGGCGAATGCGCACAATGCACCCGGGCCAGAGGATAGAGCCAGGGTCCGTCATGTGCCCCGCCATCGGCAAAGGTCAGGCGTTCGGCGTAGTATTGTCCCGCATACCCGTAATCCCACCACTGCCACAGACGAGCGTCAGAGGGAGTTTTTTCGCGCAAATCCAAGAATGTCTGCGCGTAAACACGGGGCAGCACTGGCACCGGTGACATGCTCCCCATAAGCTCGCCCATGGGCCAGAATACGAGAACGCACATTGCCAG
>JAUMXF010000031.1:0-1875 GCA_030529235.1 Pseudomonadota bacterium | reverse complement strand
TGGGCCTCGCGCACACTCTGAGTAATGCCCGGCAGTTGCAGCGCTGTTTTGTTGCCCACTTCTGTGACGGCTTTGGTGTATCCGGCAATGGCCTGAAGATAAGCACCAATATTTTTATGCAAGCCAAAGTGATAGAAAAGAAACAGGGCAACTACGCCCAGCGCCACAAGAACGGCCTTATGCCGCAACAATTCGGAACGAAAAGCCAGAATGCCGACCAGAACCAGAGCAGAGCCAAGCCCGGCCACACCGCCGAAAGTCAGGGCGTAGACAGCAAGCAGTCCGGTCCATAGTTCCGGCCAGTCCCTTCTGGAGGCCAAAAACAGACTCGAGAGAAAAGCCATACCCAGAACGGCCAGCAGAATACTTCCGCTTTGACTGTACATGTTCATATTCAGGGTGCCACACGCTCCACTCAAAAGCAGCAGCGCCGAGGACATGCGCGAATGCGGCGGCAGTTCTTCCCCCGTGCACCGCCAAGAGCCACGAGTTCGTCCCATGAACCAGGCTATGAGAGAGCAGGAAAAAGCCAATGGGAAAAGCAGAGAAATCAGGTCCGTATCGCAGAACCCAAGACGGGTACGCACCAAAAAGCCGATGCTTGACGCGGACATGACCGCAAAAACCACTCCTCCCTCAGTCAGACGCATAGCTCTGGCCAGAAGGCAGGCCGGCAAAGCCATCCAAGGGATGAGCAACACGGGCAGCCAGAAACCGATCACGCCGAGAGGCAAACCAGAAAGCTCATGAAGCCAGCGGATCATGCCCGTAAACATGAAATCCACATATGCCCCCACCCCCTTGGCTCCAGCCAGCCACGCGTAAGCATCGTGGGTGGCCATGAGCGGCTCGGGGCCCATCTGGTAAATATCCGCCTGCCACCCGGCATACTCGATCAGACGCAGCCCTGCGTTCAGAAAAAACGCCAGAAAAAATGCCAAAAGAAACTCACCGTTTTCCCCCAGCCTCCAGAAAACATGCGATTCTGCGGCACTGCCAGTCAGTGCCATAGAATCATTTCGCTTTTTATCTGCCGCCATCACTCGTTCGCCTTGTATAATTCCAAGTACTGCCGCACTACATGCTGTACATCAAATTCATCCACAGCTTTTTTCCGACTTTGCGCTCCCATCTCCTCACGCAAAGAAGGGTTCGCCACTAACCGACCTATGGCATCGGCCAGAGCCCCGGTATTGCGTAGCGGAACCAACAGGCCGTTTATGCCGTGGTCCACAACCTCCCGGCAACCCGCGACATCCGTGGCAACAATGGGTTTACCCGCAGCCGCTGCTTCCAGCAGCGTGCGTGGCACCCCCTCCCGATAACTGGGCAACACACATATATCGGCCAGTGCGGTCAATGCAGGAATATCATCCCTGTGCCCCAGCCAGCGGACAGCCTGCTGGGCGAGCAGATATTCCCGGCTGGCCGAAGACGGATTTCCTTCATCCATATCCCCCGCCAGCAAAAATACAGCCCGTGGAAAGCGTTGCCGCAGAAGCGCCGAGGCTTCCATATACTCGGCCAAGCCCTTGTGCCAAATGGCTCGTGCCACCATGAGCACGACCAACTGCCCCGGTTCGATTTGCAAATCCTTGCGCAATCCGGCAAGTGTTTTTTTATCCACAGCATCAGGGCGGAAGACCTGCGTATCCACTCCGGAGCTGCGAATGAGACGCGCCCTTCTCCCGTGCACGACGCCCCAGGCGGCATAGGCCAACAGATCGTCTCGATTTTGAAAAACAACTTTCTCCATCACGTAAAAAGCCCGGCGCTGGGCAAAATTCAGCATCCATCGCACAGCTCGGGCTTTAGGAGTCCGTTCTATGTAAAAACTGCCCAGCCCGGTCACAGCGCCAAAAATACGCGGCACCC
>JAUMXF010000153.1 GCA_030529235.1 Pseudomonadota bacterium | reverse complement strand
TACCGGTGGTGAAGCCTGTGCGCAGGCTCATGCCCGGCAGACCTCCACGAATCTTTCGGCCAGATCCGGGTTGGAGCCGAAATGCAGATGCGTGTACGAGGCCAGGCAGTTGTGTTTGAGATAGCCGCCGCCGCGCGGCTGGCCGCCACGATCCAGAGAGCGGTAAGCCTCGACGGCCGCCGGATCGGAGCCTTCCTGATGGGAATAGTGAAACTCGTGCCCGCGCGCTCTGGTTCCGGCCGCGCCGAAAAAGACGGGAGCAACAAATTCGGCCTCCCGGTAACCCAGGGCCTGATATCGCTCCCGCATGGCGCAGGAGAAATCGAACACCCCGGCCATGGGAAATTCCCGGCCCTCGCGGTCCGTGATGGACCGCATCAGGTACATGAATCCGCCGCATTCGGCGTACACGGGCTTGCCGCTCCGGCAGAAAGCCAGAATTTTTTCGCGCATGGGTCTGTTGCCCGACAGCCGCTCGGCGTGGGCTTCGGGATAGCCGCCCCCCAGATACAGGCCGTTCAGGGCCGGAGGCAGATTCACATCCTCCAGAGGCGAAAAGGGCACCAGTTCGGCTCCGGCCTGGCGCAGGCGGCGCAGATTCTCCTCGTAATAAAAACAGAAGGCCCTGTCTCTGGCGTAGCCGATGCGGACCTCCGGAATCCTGGCCCCGCCGCCCGTGACGGACGGGCCGGACACGTCGGGCAGGGCTCCCAGCAAGGTGTCCAGATCGAGGGAGCCTTCCACCCAGTCCGCCAGAGCTTCCAGACGCTCCTCGCGGCGGTCCAGTTCTTCGGCCGTGACCAGACCCAGATGCCGAGACGGCAGATGCAGGGTCTCCTGTCTGGGCAGGCAGCCCAGCACGCGGATGTGCGGCAGCGCCTCCATGGCCTGGGTCAGCAGCTGGCAGTGAACCGGGCTCCCGGCCATGTTGAACAGCACCGAGTGCAGGGCGAGAGCCGGGTCGAATTCGGCGTAGCCCTTGACCAGAGCCGCCACGGAACGGGCCATGCCCTGAACTCCGGCCACGAGCAGCACGGGTATGTCCAGAATTTTGGCCAGCTGGGCCGTGGAACCCTCTTCGCTCAGGCCGCTCAGGCCGTCGAACAGGCCCATGCCCCCTTCGATAACGGAAATGTCGCAGCCGTCGTGATTGCGGTGAAACACGCGGCGCACTTCCTCCTCCGGGAGCATCCAGCCGTCCAGATTGTGGCTGGGCAGGCCGGTGGCCATGCGGTGCAGACCTGGATCGATGAAATCCGGGCCGGATTTGAAACCCTGCACGGTCAGTCCCCTGCGGGCGAGGGCTTTCATCAGGCCGAGGGCGACGGAGGTCTTGCCGCATCCGCTGGAGGTTCCGGCAACGACGATGGCTTTGGGCATGAGCGCTCCCTGGTTAGCGTTTCCGGGTCAGGAGCAGCAGAGACAGATAGGCCGGGTCTTCGGGGGCCTGGTCCAGGCTGCGGGCGATAAGCTGGTCCTTCATGCCTACCTTCGAGGCGAAAACGCAATGGGTTTCCTGCGGAAAAGTGCGCAATTCCTCCCGGATGGCCGCGAAATTGGTATAGGCCTTCAGGATGACGGCGTTGTCCGCGCCCTCCACGCTGCGCCGCAGACCGCTGGCCTCGCGGATGCCCGGCAGGACGAGGAGATTTTCGGAACCTTCGGCCAGTACGGTTTCCGTGGCCGCGGCGGCCGCCTGAAAAGACGTTATGCCCGGCACCACGGTCACGGGCAGGTCCGGCGCCAAAGCGCGCAGGGTACGCAGCAGATAGGCGAAGGTGGAATAGAGCATCGGGTCGCCCAGGGTCAGAAAGGCGGCGTCCCGGCCTTTTTCCAGCTCGGCCAGAACCAGTCGGGCGTTCTCTTCCCAGGCGGCGCGCAGGGTGTCTCCTGATCTGGTCATGGGAAACCCCAGGCTTATGATTTCGGCTCCGGAACGCAGGTGGGGCCGGGCGATATCGAGAGCCAGAGATCCCTCGTTTTTGGTGGACGATGCGGCGAGGATCAGATCCACGCAGCCCAGGATGCGGGCGGCCTTCATGGTCAGAAGTTCCGGATCGCCGGGGCCGACGCCGATGCCGTAGAGATGGCCGTTCATGCTTTTGATTTCCTGCTGTTGGTGTGGAAGCGATGGAGACGCTATTTTGCGTACATCCGCACCGGACGGGAAGAGTTATTTTGCCCTCTTCCCGGAGCCGTGACCAGTTTTTGCCCTTCGCACATGTGAAGGTCTTGCCAAGAACTACAGTTTTATTTAGCCAGTGCTAACTTTTTTATGCATAAAAAATGTGATTAAATATATAGTTATACTAAATTAATATCCAATGGAGTTTGTCATGAAAAAATTTTTGGTTGTTCTGGCGGCGCTTTTGCTCTT
>JAUMXF010000152.1 GCA_030529235.1 Pseudomonadota bacterium | reverse complement strand
CCACGCCGCCGCGTCATGACGCCGCCGAAGCCGCCCTGATCGGGCTGTGGGCCGTAACACATCTCGGATGGCGGGAGATGCCGCAGCTGTAAAATTCAGCGGGGTTCCGCCCCGCACCCCGCCAGGGACATGTCCCTGGACCCTCTTACCGTGACCGCATCTTGCGGATACGGCCACGGAACAAAAAAATATCTACACCAACCAATGACCTGAAAAAATAGCAACGAATGCGGCCCCAACCACCCGATCCCGCGCCTAAAATTTTACCCGCCGGAGAAAACGCAAACGAAAAAAGCGTATCATATAGCCCAAAACCAACCAAAGTCCTCAAAGTAAAATAACCACGAGAGCATCCATGTTCGCAGAAAATTTCCGCACCACCCTCCGCTGCCGCAAATGCCGGGGGCCGCTTCATGTCCAGCGCGGCTGACGTTCCGTACATCTGCGCTGCGGGTCCTGCGGCGCTCTTTTTCAACTGAAGGAATACGGCACCACTCTGGACGATCTGCTGGAGGAATATCTGGGCAGCATCCCCTGCAACCGCATCTGACGCCATGAAAATCCTCGCTCCCAAACCCGTTTCCGCCAGCCGGGCCACCTTGGCCTGCTTCGTGCAGCCGGAGAACGCCAACCTCATGGGCATTGTCCACGGCGGCTTCATCCTGCACCAGATCGACAGCGTGGCCGCCGTATCGGCCATGCGCCATGTGCGCGGCACCGCCGTGACGGTATCCATCGACAGCATGATCTTCCATCTGCCCGTGCGCATCGGTGAGCTGGTCACCTTCATGGCCAGCGTCAATTTCGCCGGCACCACGTCCTTGGAAGTGGGCGTGCGCGTGGAGGCCGAAAACCTGTTTACCGGCGAGGTCCGGCACACCAATTCCGCGTATCTGACTTTCGTGGCCTTAAACGAGGACGGAAAACCGACCAGAGTGCCGGAGCTGATCCTCGAAACGGAACTGGACCGAGACCGCAACGCCCGTGCCCGCGCCCGCCGGGAGCTGCGCCTCAAACAGCGCAAGCGCCCGTAACCTTTTAAGCAAACGCCGGTACTCCGGCATCATGTTCAACCCTCATTGAATTTTTTATGTCCGTCATCATTCCCCGATCCGAACACCCCATTTCCCGCAAGAACATCGACCCCGACGCCCTGAAGGTCATGTACCGCCTGGGCCGCAAGGGCTTTACCGCCTATCTGGTGGGCGGCGGCGTGCGCGACCTCATCCTGGGCCGCACGCCCAAGGACTTTGACGTCAGCACTAACGCCACGCCATCGCAGATCAGAAAAATATTTCAGAACTGCTTCCTGATCGGCCGCCGCTTTCGGCTGGCGCACATCCATTTCGACGGCAAAATCATCGAAACGGCCACGTTCCGGCGATGTCCGGATCAGGATGAAGACAACGGCGAGCTGTATGTATTCCGGGACAACTGCTACGGCACCCCGGAGGAAGACGCCCTGCGCCGGGACTTCACCATCAACGGTCTGTTCTACGAGGTGGAGCGGTTTTCCATTATCGACCACGTGGGAGGTTTAAGCGACATCCAGAACCGCCTCATCCGCAGCATCGGCGACCCGAACATACGCTTCCGGGAAGACCCCGTGCGCATGATCCGGGCCGTACGCTTCGCCTCGCGGCTGGATTTCCGTATCGAACCCGCCACCTACAACGCCATTTTGCGCCACCACGGAGAAATCCTCAAAGCCTCGCCGCCGCGGGTCTTCGACGAACTGCTGAAGCTTTTCGCTTTCGGCGCGGGCGAAAAAGCTTTCCGCCTGCTGTACAAGACCGGCCTGCTGCACGATCTGCTCCCGGAAATCGCCGAATTTCTGGACCACGATCACGGCCAGGATTCCATTCTGTGGACATGGCTGCGCCTGCTGGACGAACGCAGCCTGACGGACGAAACCCCGTCGCCCGTGCTGATCTTCGCCGCCCTGTTCACGTCTCCGGTGCGGCAGGTGGAGGCACGCTACACGGCCCAGGGACGGCGCGTGGCAAGGGCCGAGCTGCTGAACGACCTGCTCACGCCGGTATGTGCGCGCATGAGCATGCCCAAATGGATGGCCACGCGCATGATTCAGGTCATGGCCAATCAGACCCGCTTCGAACCGGACAAGCGCAAACGCTTCTCCAAACGCGGCTTCGCGGCCCAGGACTGTTTTCCCGAAACCCTGGCGCTGTATGAAATGGGCCTGCGAGCGGCCGGAGAAGACACGGAGCAGGCGGCGGCCTGGGGCGAACTGCGGCGCGAACTGGAAGACACCGGGACCGTGCATGCGGAAGAACGCCCCAGACGTCCGCCCCGCAAACGCGCGGCGCGCAAGGCCCGCCAGTGAACTCCGGTCCGCCCGTCAGGGAAACCGCCGAAATCCCG
>JAUMXF010000030.1:3674-21518 GCA_030529235.1 Pseudomonadota bacterium | reverse complement strand
TCTATGCCTTCGGGGACGCCGGGAAAAAGAGTTTCATCTATGGGCGGACCGGGAACAAACCCGCTCCCGGAGAATGGTGGATCGCCTCCATGCACAGCCCGACGACGCCTCTGGCCTCTTCTGCCGTGCTGGAGCGCGACCGCTATTACATTGCGTTTTTCGCCATGCCCGCGGTGAATGCTTCCGGTTCCGGGCAGGGCGGCAACGCCACGTTCGGCGGCGTGGTGACTCTCGCCACGACCGGAGAATTACCGGAAAACGGGTTTCCGGGACGGCATCCCGCTGCGAAGGACGCTCTGACAAGCGGACTCTATTTTCCCGCCTTCGGGGCCTTGAAGGAGCGGGACGGCCACTGGAACGGCCTGGCCCTCAAGAACTGGGCGGATGCGGCCGTAAACGCCCGGATATTTCTCATGGAACAGGACGGAGGCGCCGGCTATCTGGATGTGACCATCCCGCAACATTCCATGTATGTGGAAAACCTGCGGGAAATGCTGCCCCGCTTCCGCCGGATCGCGGGGGACAAGCCTCTGGGTGGCGCGGGATGCGCCATTTCCGTGGCGCTGCCTGCTCAGGCCGACGTGGACGGGTTTGCCGTCATCGCCGGAGAGGACGGAGAAACCGCGGCCTATCTGGCCCGGCCCTGGGACGGCGCATCCGCCCTGCCCGGCGCATGCTTCCCATATCTGACGGAAACCTTCGCGGAAAGCGGATTCCAGAACGCCATTTCCATTTTCAACCCGGATGGAAAGGCCCGTAATATCCGCTTGGACTTTCAGGAGCAGGACGGCGATCGGGGGACGATTCTCGTGCCCGCCGCCGGGCGGTTCTTCAAAGCCGATCTTTCCAGACTGCTTGGCGACGTTCAGAAGGAGCCATCCAACAGCGGCTTGCTGGGCGATTCCCGGGTCAGCGTCACGGCCAGGGCGCAGGACGAGAATGCCACGCTTTTCGGTTTGGCCACGCTGGTCCGCCGGGCGAGCGGAGAGTCCGCGTCCTATCTGGCCGTCCCGGCCGGCGAGGCCGAAAGCGAGGTGTCCGGCCTGCACTTCCCGTACTTTACCGCCCTGAACGGTGGGGATGGGTATTGGAACGGCCTGGCGCTCATCAACGGAGAGGACCGGGATGTGTCGGCCACGCTGCATGTTCTGGAGGACTCCGGCAATGCGGGAACCCTGGATATCATCATCCCGGCCCGGTCCATGTATGTCACGGAACTGGGGCGTATCGTACCGGAAATACGGCCCACTTCCGGTGCCCATCCTTTTGGCGCGGCCCGTGCCGCTATTACGGTGGTATTGAAGGAGCCGTCCAGAGTTCAGGGTTTTGCCATGATTGCCCGCCCCGACACCGGCGAGTCCGCGAGCTATCTGGCCCAGCGGAGCCATCGGGATGCCGGGGGGAACACGCTCCGTTTCCCCTATTTTACGGAGATGAACGGCAAGGGCGGGTGGTGGAACGGCATCTCCGTCGTTGACCCGGACGGCATCGCGAGAGGTATCCGGATGTATTTCGAGGAAGAGGATGGCGACCGGGGTGTTCTGATTCTGCCTTTCGAGGGACCGGGCAGATTTTTTACCTCGGAGCTGAGCGCCATTTTACCGGATATCGAAGCGGACCGCGCCAACCGGGGTGTGCTGGGAGACGCGCGCGTGTCCATCCGTATCCAGGCCGATTCCCCTCGGGCGAGACTCCTTGGCTTCGCCATGATCGGCGCTGACGGCTCGGACGGTCCGCGCCGGAATTCCATGGGCTATCTGCCGCTTCACATGGCCGATTGAGCGCGTGCTTCCGAAAAGCCAACAAAAAACCCCCGTCCTTGGACGGGGGTTGAAATTTTACGGCCCGAAAATGCGCCTTACTTCACTTCGGGCTTGGTTACGGCGCCCGAACGGATGCACTGGGTGCAGACCTTCATTCTCTTCACCTGGCCGGACTTCAGCTGGGCGCGGACAGACTGGAGATTGGGCATGAAGCGCCGCTTGTTCTTGTTGTTCGCATGGCTGACATTGTTTCCCACTTTCGGCCCTTTGCCGCAGACTTCGCAAACTTTCGACATGGTGTCCTCCCTGATGCTTAAATATCTTTTGCGTCCTGAATCCTGCCGCTTGCGGACGCCATCCGTATCGTCGATAATGAGAGCGGACTCTTATACCCGGCGGGCATGGATGGCAAGTGAAAATCCTTGACAGAAAAAAAGATGCGTCTATACGGGTCCTCTTTCGAGGTAATCAATGACCGGACAATGGATAAGCCTGACGAATCTCCCGGCGCACGGCCGGGAATTTTCTTTTGAAGATCAGGATTTCTGGCGGAATATCTGGGAAGAATTCAGCGGCTGGTGCGAGATTCTTGAGCCCTTTTCCGCCAGGCTTGCGATTTCTCCCCAGACGGACGGGTTTCTGGTCCGGGGAACTCTTCGCGGCGTGATATCCTCGTCCTGTCACCGCTGCACCGAACCGGCCCGGATAGACATCGCCCAGGATTTCGACTCCTTTGAGGCGTTCGAGGATGCCGAGGCCCCCGAAGGGGAGAGCGCGCTGCTGCGCGATACGGATAACGGCTGGGAACTTAATGTTTCCGCTCTGTTGCGCGAAGAATGCCTCCTGTCCCTGCCTGAAAAAATTCTTTGCAGCGACACATGTTTGGGGCTATGCCCCCAGTGCGGAAAAAACAGGAACCTGGAAAATTGCGTATGCAGCGGTCTGGATGTTCAGTCTCCGCTGGCCAGAGCGCTGCAGGGCGTTAAAATAAAAGACAACTAGATTGCTTATGTAGAGGTGCCGTCATGCCATTGCCCAAGAAGAAAACATCCAAATCCAAACGAAACATGCGCCGCTCTCACGATCATGTGGCCGTTCCCAATTTCATCTATTGCGAATGCGGCGAAGCCAGCCTGCCTCACTGCATCTGCCCCGGTTGCGGCAAATACAGGGGCCGTCAGTACGTCAAGGCTGCGGATGCCTAAATCCATCTGCCTCGCCGTGGACGCCATGGGCGGGGATTTCGGCCCGGAAGTCAATGTTCCGGGCTCTCTTGCGGCCGCCCGGGAGACCGGCGCGGCCATTATCCTTGTCGGCGACGAAGCCGCCATCCGCCAGGAGCTCGAACGTCACCCTCACGGCGATGTAACGGTAGACGTCGTACATACCACGCAGGTCGCGGGCATGGCCGAAAAACCGTCGGACATCCTGCGCCGCAAAAAAGACAGTTCCATTCAGGTGGCTTTTCGTCTGGTCCGGGACGGCCAGGCCCACGGCGTGGTCACGGCGGGGAATTCCGGCGCGGCCCTGGCCTGCGGCATGTTCATCCTGGGCCGCATCGCCGGGGTGGACCGTCCGGCTCTGGCCACCATCCTGCCGACCCTCAAAAAACCCATCGTGCTGATCGACGTCGGCGCCAACGCGGACTGCAAACCGTACAATCTGGTGCAGTTCGGTCTCATGGCCGAGGTTCTGGCCCGGCACGTGCTGGATATTTCAAACCCCAGAGTGGGCATTTTGAGCATCGGCGAGGAAGAGGGCAAGGGAAACGCCCTGACCAAGGAGGCCTATTCCCTGCTCAAGGGCTCTTCCCTCAATTTCGTGGGCAATGTCGAAGGGCGTGACGTGTACACCGGTAACACCGATGTCATTGTCTGCGACGGCTTCGTGGGTAACGTGGCCCTCAAGCTGAGCGAAGGGCTGGGGGCGGCTCTGGCTTCCATGCTCAAGGCCGAGCTGAAGAAGTCCCTGTGGTCCCGTCTGGGGACGCTCATCGCCTTACCCGCGTTCAAGCGCTTCGGGAAAAAGATCGACTATGCCGAATATGGCGGCGCACCCATTCTGGGGCTGAACGGCATCGCCATCGTCTGCCACGGAGCGTCCAACGCGCGGGCCATCAGCACGGCTTTGCAGCAGGCCGCGGCCTTTGTCCGCAAGGACGCCAACACTCAGCTCGTTCAGGGGCTGCGGGCCAATACCGAACTGAGTCTGTTTTCGCGGACCGGGCGCACTCTGGCCCCGGCCGGTTCGGACGCGGCGCTGTAATCTCCGACAACGGAATCCGAGATACATGGCTTCAAGGTGCTTTATCGCCGGTCTCGGCGCACACTTGCCCCGAAGGATCGTGACCAACGCGGATATGGAACGCTTGGTCGATACTTCGGACGAATGGATCCGGACCCGGACGGGCATCGGCCAGAGGCACTTCTCCGGCCCCGATGAGCCCTGCTCCGTCCTGGCCCATCAGGCTTCCCTGCGGGCCCTTGACGCCGCGGGCCTGACTCCCGCCGATCTGACTCACATCATGGTCGGCACCTTCTCCGGCGATTACAATCTCCCCACCACCGCCTGCCTGCTGCAGGACATGCTGGGTCTCAAGGGCCTGCCCGCCTTCGATCTCGCTGCCGCCTGCTCCGGATTTCTCTACGGCCTGGAAACAGCCAGAGCCTACTGCTCGCTGTACCCGGATGCCCGCATTCTGGTGGTGGGCAGCGAGGTGGTCACGTCGCGCATCAATTTCGAGGACCGCAGCACCTGCGTGCTGTTCGGGGACGGCGCCGGAGCGGCGGTGGTCACGGGACAGGACCACCCCGCAGGGATTTGCGTGCTCGATGTCATGCTGAAGGCCGACGGCTCGGTGGGCGAGCTCCTGACCGTGCATGGCGGCGGCAGCGCCTGCGCGCCAGTGCTGGGGCAGACCATCGGGGAAGAGTATTTTGTGCGCATGAACGGGCGGGATGTGTTCAAGCACGCCGTCCGCTACATGAGCGATGTCTCGGCGGCCCTGCTGGAGCGCAACGGGCTGGGAGCGGCAGACGTGGATCTGGTCATTCCGCATCAGGCCAACATCCGCATCATCGAGGCCGTGGCCAGGAAACTCGACGTGGATATGGACCGGGTCTACGTGAATGTGGACCGCGTGGGCAACACTTCGGCCGCATCCATTCCCATCGCCCTGACCGAAGCCGCCTCCTCCGGCCGCATCCGGCCCGGCATGAAGGTGCTTCTGACCGCCTTTGGCGGCGGGTTCACCTGGGCGGCGGCCTTGTTGCAATTTTGAAGACGATTGAATAAGCATTCAGCCTTTATTCTTCCCGCATTTTCACGAGGTCATTCATGAACGGAACACGAAAAACGGTCCTGATCACCGGCGGCACGCGCGGCATCGGCAGGGCCATCGTGAAAAGCCTTGCGGCCCGGGATTACCAGGTCTATTTCACTTACGTCAGCCGTCCCGAGCTGGCCCGCGGCCTGTGTGATGAAATCGCGGAAGCGGGCGGTACGGTCCGGGGATTTCAGCTGGATGTCGGCGACTGGGGCGAGGTGGAGGAGTTCTTCGCCTCGGAGATAAAGGACAAGGTTTTTCTCGAAGTCCTGGTCAACAATGCGGGCATCACCAAGGACGGACTCCTGGTGCGCATGAAGCGCGAGCAGTGGGAGCAGGTGCTCGCGGTCAATCTGACGGGCGCCTTCGTCTGCCTGCAACAGGCCGCGAAAATTATGATGAAGCAGCGCCAAGGCCGCATCGTCAATATTTCTTCCGTCAGCGGACAGGCCGGCAACGCGGGTCAGGCCAACTACTGCGCCGCCAAGGCCGGTCTCATCGGTCTGACCAAGACCGCCGCCCTGGAACTGGCTCCGCGCGGCATCACGGTCAACGCCATTGCTCCCGGCTTCATCGAGACGGACATGACGGACGCGCTTCCGCAGGATCTCCGGGACAAATATCTGGAGCGCATCCCGCTGGGCGCTCTCGGGTCGGCCCAGGCTATCGCCGACGCGGTGGTTTATTTCGCATCGGACCAGGCGGCGTACGTCACCGGTCAGATACTCGGGGTCAATGGCGGCATGTACATGTAGCCGGGCCCGTCAACACAGCACACAATCTGGAGGAACAATGTCTATCGAAGCGAAAGTGAAGGAACTGGTGGTGGAGCAGCTGGGCGTGTCCGCGGACGAGGTCAAGCCCGAATCCTCTTTCATGGAGTCTCTTGGAGCCGACTCTCTGGATATCACGGAGCTGATCATGGCCATGGAAGAGGAGTTCGACATCGAAATCGACGATGAAGACGCCCAGAAGATCGTCACGGTTCAGGATGCCGTGAACTACATCAAATCCAAGACGGCCTAGCTTTTCGCTCCGGCAAATACGGACTCTCCGGTACCCCGCGCCCACGGGGTACCTTTTTTCAATGGCGGGGACCCGCCCCATACCTGTCAATTCGGGAAGAACATGATTGGAAAACGCGTTGTCGTGACCGGCCTTTCGGCTCTGACGCCCATCGGCAACTCTCTGGAGGAGAGCTGGGACAACCTTGTGGCCGGAGTGAGCGGCATCGGCCCCATCACGCTCTTTGACTGCTCGGATTTTGAAACGAAGATCGCGGGGGAGCTGAAAAATTTCGATCCCGAAGCCTGGGTCAGCGTCAAGGAAGCGCGGCGCATGGACCGTTTCGTTCAGATCGCGGTAGCCGCGGGCAAGCAGCTCATGGATGACTGCGGCCTGGAGATGACCGGCGCCACGGCTCCCGAGGTGGGCGTGCTTCTTGGCTGCGGCCTGGGCGGCCTCGGCACCATCGAGGAATTTCACGGCAAGCTCGTGCAGGCCGGACCCCGCCGCGTGTCGCCGTTTTACATCCCCATGCTCATTTCCAACATGGCGTCGGGGCAGATTTCCATCCATACCGGGGCCAAGGGACCCAACCTGGTGACCACATCGGCGTGCGCCTCGGGTTCTCACGCCATCGGCTGCGCCTTCTCCGACATCAAACTCGGGCGGATCAAGGCCTGCATTACCGGGGGCGTGGAATCCACCATCACCGCCATGGCCGTTTCCGGATTCAACGCCATGAAGGCGCTGACCACGCGCAACGCCGAGCCGCAAAAGGCCAGCCGCCCCTTTGACGCGGACCGCTCCGGCTTTGTCATCGGAGAGGGCGCCGGGCTGCTCATGCTGGAAGAGCTGGAGCACGCCAAGGCGCGCGGGGCCAGGATTTACGCCGAAGTCGTCGGCTACGGCGCTTCCGGCGACGCCTTTCACATGGCCGCTCCCGAAGAATCCGGCCAAGGCATGGCCCAGGCCATGCGTTCGGCCCTGCGGGACGCGGAGATCGCCGCGGAACAGATATCCTTCGTCAACGCCCACGGCACTTCGACCAAGCTGAACGACAAGACCGAGACCACGGCCCTCAAAACCGTGTTCGGCGGGCATGCCTACAAAATGCCCATCACGGCCAACAAGAGCATGATCGGGCATCTCCTCGGCGCGGCGGGCGGGGCCGAGGCCGTATTCACGGCCATGAGCCTTTTCACCGGAGTGGTCCCCGTGACCATCAATCAGGACACCCCCGATCCCGACTGCGACCTGGACTACACGCCCGGAGAGAGCAGAAAGATGGACCTGGAATACGGTATCAGCAATTCCTTCGGGTTTGGCGGCACCAACGCCTCCATCATTTTGCGCCGCTTCAGCTGAAGACCGACGGCGCGGGTTTTCCTGCTCCCCGCCGGGCAGCGCGGCCATCGCCAGGAACGCTGCGCGGCGGCATCGAACCACTGACCCGCCACAAGCGGGATGACACGGAGTACTCTTATGGACGAACTCACCCGCCAGGATCCGCAGATAGCCAAGGCTGTCCAGCTGGAAACCAACCGGCAGATCACCAAACTGGAACTCATCGCCTCGGAAAATTTTGTTTCCCACGCGGTGCGGCTGGCTCAGGGCAGCGTCATGACCCACAAGTACGCCGAGGGCTATCCCGGCAAGCGTTACTACGGGGGCTGCGAATATGTGGACATGGCCGAAAACCTGGCCATCGAGCGGGCCAGGCAGCTGTTCGGGGCAGAGTACGCCAACGTGCAGCCGCATTCCGGTTCCCAGGCCAACATGGGGGCCTATTTTGCCGCCATCGAGCCCGGCGATACCGTTCTCGGCATGAACCTGTCCCACGGCGGACATCTCACCCACGGCAGCCCGGTCAATTTTTCCGGCCGTCTGTTCAAGACCGTGTTTTACGGCGTGGAGCGTGAAACCGGCCGCATCAATTACGACGAGGTGGAAGCTCTGGCGGCCGAGCACCGGCCCAAACTGATCGTCGCCGGAGCGAGCGCCTACCCGTGCGTTCTGGACTTCGCCCGCTTCCGGACCATCGCCGATGCCGTGGGGGCCAAGCTGCTGGTGGACATGGCCCACATCGCCGGGCTGGTGGCCGTGGATCTGCATCCGTCGCCCGTTCCCCACGCTCATTTCACCACCACGACCACGCACAAGACCCTGCGCGGGCCCCGCGGCGGCATGATCCTCAGCTCGGAAGAGTTCGGCAAGACGCTCAACTCCCAGATATTTCCCGGCATTCAGGGCGGACCGCTCATGCACGTCGTGGCGGCCAAGGCCGTGGCTTTCGGCGAGGCCCTCAGGCCGGAATTCCGCGACTATCAGCAGCAGGTGCTGGACAACGCCCAGACTCTGGCCGGAGAGTTACGGGACGCCGGGTACAACCTGGTTTCCGGCGGCACGGAAAACCATCTGATCCTGATGGACCTCACAAAGCAGGACATCACCGGAAAGGACGCGGAAATCGGTCTGGACAAGGCCGGCATCACCGTGAACAAAAACACCGTGCCTTTTGAGACCCGTTCACCCTTCGTCACTTCGGGCGTCCGTCTGGGCACTCCGGCCCTGACCACGCGCGGCATGAAGACCGACGACATGCGCCGGGTGGGCAAATGGATCGTGCAGGTGCTGCAGAATCTGGATAATGAAACCCGCCTGACGGAAACCCGGCTGGAAGTGGAAAAATTCGCGGGACAGTTTCCCCTTTTCGCCTGGTAGGCCGCTGCCCCGCACTTTCTCCCGCCAACCACAGCGCCGGGCTTCCGGTCCTGTGGTTGCTTCGTTTTCTTCGGAAGGAGGGCCGCATGGACCAACGCATCCCCTGGGCCGAGTATTTCATGAACATCGCCTATCTCGTGGCCGAGCGCTCCACCTGTCTGCGCCGCCGGGTAGGGGCGCTGGCCGTCAAGGACAAGCGCATTCTGGCCACGGGCTACAACGGCGCTCCGGCGGGGCTGGCCCACTGTCTGGACATCGGCTGTCTGCGGGATCAGCTCGGCATTCCCTCGGGTCAGCGCCACGAACTCTGCCGGGCCCTGCACGCCGAGCAGAACGTCATTATCCAGGCGGCCATGCACGGCGTGAGCATCGAAGGCGCGGACATTTTCTGCACCACGCAGCCCTGTATTCTCTGCGCCAAAATGCTCATCAACTGTCGGGTGAAAACCATCCATTTCGCCGAAGGCTATCCCGACGACATGTCCCGGCAGATGCTGGACGAAGCGGGCATTCCTTATCATCTCATGGAGCGGCCCGCTCGTGAGTCCTGAAGACTTCATGGGCCGGGCCATCGCCCTGGCCCGGCGCGGAGAGGGCCGCACCGCTCCGAACCCTTGCGTGGGGGCGGTGCTGGTCCGCGATGGCGCCATCGTGGCCGAAGGCTGGCATACGGCCTGGGGGCGGCCTCACGCCGAGGTGGAAGCCCTGGCCGACGCTCGCCGGAAAAACGTGAACCCGGCGGACTGCACTCTTTTTGTGACCCTTGAGCCCTGCAACCATCGCGGCAAGACGCCGCCCTGCACTCAGGCCATTCTGGACGCGGGCATCCGCGAGGTGGCCGTGGGCTGTGCTGATCCCAATCCGGAGGTGACGGGTGGAGGGGCGGATTTCCTGCGCGCCCGGGGCGTGACGGTCCGCATGGGCGTGCGCGAGCGGGAATGCCGGGACCTCATCGCCGATTTCCGCATCTGGCAGACCACGGACCGGCCTTTTTCCATCGTCAAGCTGGCCACCACCCTGGATGGCAGAATCGCGGCCCGCACTGGTCAGACAGCCTGGATTTCGGGCGAAGCCTCACGCCGGGAAGTGCACCGTCTGCGTTCCTGGTGCGGCGCGGTCATGGTGGGCGGGGAAACCTTCCGGACCGACAACCCCCGGCTGACCTGCCGTCTGCCCGGGTACGAAGGCCCTGAGCCTCTGGCGGTGGTCGTCACCCGCAGGCTGCCGGAAACTCTGCGCGACCATATTCTGCTCGCCGAAGGGGCGGAGCGGGCCATCTTCTGGACATCGCCGGATCAGGCCCGTTCCGGACGGGCCACGCGGCTGAAGGAGCTGGGAGCCGCCGTGTGGGGGCTCCCTGAAGGCGGACACGGCCTGGATCTGGTCGAAGGCATGCACCGTTTGCGTCGGGACCGGAACTGTCATTACGTTCTGGCCGAGGGCGGCGGACGGCTGGCCGCTTCCCTGCGTATCCAGGGGCTCATGGACGAACTGCGTATTTTTCAGGCCATGAAGATTCTGGGCGACGAGGAAGGACGCCCGGTGTTTGCCGGCCGGGGCGCAATCTCCATGGAAGAGTGCTGGAATTTCAGGCTGGTGGAGCAAAGTTTCCACGGTACGGATCTGTATTTGCGCCTGCATCCCGAGGAGTAGCACATGTTCACCGGCATCGTGCAGGGTGTCGGCACCGTGGCGGACATCGCGCGTCACGGCGGCGAAACCCGGCTCACCCTGTCCCCCCGCTTCTCCCTCGCGGACTATGTCCGGGGAGAGTCCATCGCGGTCAACGGCGTGTGCCTGACCGTGGAATCCTTTTCGTCCGGCGCCTTCACGGCGTATGCCTCGGCCGAAACCATGGCCGTGAGCAATCTCGGCCTGCTGCGTCCGGGAGCGTTCGTCAATCTGGAACGGGCCCTGCGTCTGGGAGACCGCCTGGGTGGACATCTGGTCTCGGGGCATGTGGACGCTCTGGCTGCGGTGCGCTCCATCCGTCAGGCCGGAGAGTCCCGCATCTGCCGTCTGGAGTTTCCCGCCCGTCTGGCAGCGCAGATTATCCCGAAGGGCTCGGTGGCTCTGGACGGCGTCAGTCTTACGGTCAACGATTGCGGTCAGGACTATTTGGAAGTAAACGTCATCCCGGCCACGCAGGGGGAAACCACCATTTCCGGCTGGACTCCGGGAATGCGGGTCAACCTGGAAACCGATGTCATCGGCAAGTACGTCGAGCGCATGCTCGGCCCTTGGGGCGCTGGCCCCGATAGTGCCCGGCGGCCGGGCATTACGCCGGATTTTCTGCGGGAACACGGATTCGGCTTCTGAATCCGCCACGAGGACTTTATGCACAGATGCACGGCCGAGGAGGCCATCAAGGAAATACGTGAAGGCCGGATGATCATCCTGGTGGATGACGAAGACCGGGAAAACGAGGGCGACCTGACCATCGCCGCCGAAAAGATCACGCCCGAGGCCATCAACTTCATGGCCAGATACGGACGCGGCCTGATCTGTCTGGCTCTGGAACCCGCTCTGGTGGACAGATTGCAGCTGCCGCTCATGACCAAGCGTAATACGTCCAAGTTCGGCACCAATTTTACCGTGTCCATCGAGGCGAGTCAGGGAGTGACCACGGGCATTTCCGCCCATGACCGGGCGCTTACCGTCCAGACCGCCGTGGCCGACGGCGTTACGCCCGAGGACATCGCCACGCCCGGGCACATCTTTCCCCTGCGGGCCAAGCCGGGAGGAGTGCTGGTCCGCGCCGGACAGACCGAAGGTTCCGTGGATCTGGCCCGTCTGGCCGGCCTGAAGGGCGCGGCCGTGATCTGCGAGATCATGAACGACGACGGCACCATGGCCCGTATGCCCCAGCTCTGCGAATTCGCGGCCGAGCACGGCATGAAGATCGCCACCATCGCGGATCTCATCGCCTACCGTTCCCGCAAGGACTCCCTGGTCCGCCGCGTGGCCGACGCCCGCATGCCCACCAGCCACGGCGAGTTCACCATCATCGCCTATGAAAACGATATCGACGTGCACACGCACATCGCTTTGGTCAAAGGGGAGATCAACGAGGACACGCCCGTTCTGGTGCGCGTGCACAGCGAATGCCTGACCGGAGACGTGTTCGGGTCCCTGCGCTGTGACTGCGGCGGCCAGCTCAGGCACGCCATGCGCATGATCGATCGGGAAGGCACGGGCGTGATCCTGTACATGCGTCAGGAAGGCCGGGGTATCGGGCTTGGCAACAAGATCAAGGCCTACCACCTTCAGGATGAAGGGCGCGACACCGTGGAGGCCAATCTGGAGCTGGGTTTTGCTCCGGATCTGCGCGACTACGGCCTGGGCGCGCAGATTCTGGTGGACCTCGGCGTGAAGCGCATGCGCCTTCTGACCAACAATCCGAAGAAGATTATCGGCCTGGAGGGCTACGGGCTCAAGGTGGAGGAGCGGGTCCCCATTGAAATGCCGCCCAGCGCCGAGAATGAATGCTACCTCCGCACCAAACACGACAAGCTCGGGCACCTGCTGCATCTGGACGCCGGAAAAAACTGAGCAGGGTTTTTTGCGGGACTCCGCCCTGCACCCCGTCAGGGACACGTCCCTGGCCCCTTTTCGGAATCGGCGCGATTTCCAGAGAATCCGGCAGCATCATCCCGAGTCATTTCGTCCATCCAAGGAGACGTCATGCCGCATATCATCAAGACCATTGAAGGCCAGTTGCAGGCCCAGGGGCTGAAATTCACCATCATCGCCACCCGCTTTAACGATTTCATCGTGGACCGGCTGACGGGCGGAGCGGTGGATTATCTGCTGCGTCACGGCGCGGCGCGGGAGGATATCACCATCATCCGCGTGCCCGGAGCCTTTGAACTGCCCATCGTGGCCAGCAAGGCGGCGAAGGCCGGAAAATCCGACGCCATCATCTGCGTGGGCGCGGTCATTCGCGGAGCCACCCCCCATTTCGATTATGTGTGCAGCGAGGCCACCAAGGGCATCGCCCATGTGGCTCTGGAAACAGGCGTGCCCATCGGATTCGGTCTTTTGACCACGGATACGCTGGAACAGTCCATCGAGCGCGCGGGCAGCAAGGCCGGCAACAAAGGCGTGGAGGCCGCGGCCGCAGCCCTGGAGACTCTGCGCGTGCTGCAGCAGATGTAGGAGCGGCTCGTGACGCCCAACCGCAGGCAGCAACGCCGCTTTGCCTTCCAGCTCGTCTATGCGCTGAGCTTCGGCCAGAACCCGTCGAGGGACGTTCTGGCCGCGTCCTTTGACAATTTCTGGGCCGAGGAAGAGACGGACATGGACCGGGAGCAGTCCTACGCCTGGACTCTGACCGAGGGCGTATTCGAGCGCCGGGAGGCTCTGGACAGCATCATCGCCGGGCATTCCCGGCACTGGAAACTGGAGCGCATCGCCAGAGTGGAGCTGGCCATTCTGCGTCTGGCCCTGTTCGAGCTGCTCCATATGCCCGATGTGCCGGCCAAGGTGGTCATCAACGAGGCCGTCGAACTGGCCAAGGATTTTGGGGACGACAATTCCGGGACTTTCGTGAACGGCGTGCTGGATGCCGTGGCCAAGGGAAGCGGACGATAGTGCATCGCTTCGGATACGGACCGAAAAAATACGGAAAAGCAGAGCCTCTTCATATGGGCGGACTCCAGATGATTTCCTGAAATCCGCCAAGAAACAGGTCAGGGGCCTTGGCTCTTGTGGCGTGCGGGGCGGAGCCCGCAAAAAACAGAGGGAAACATGGCGCATTACGATTTCAAGCAGATAGAAGCAAAATGGCAGAAAGTCTGGGCCGACCAGAACTGTTTCCGCACGGAAGAGACTCCGGGCGGGAAGAAATATTATGTTTTGGAAATGTTTCCCTACCCGTCGGGGCGCATCCACATGGGGCATGTGCGCAATTATTCCATCGGCGATGTGGTGGCCCGGTACAAGCGTATGCGCGGCTTCAGCGTCTTTCATCCCATGGGCTGGGATGCCTTCGGTCTGCCCGCCGAGAACGCGGCCATCAAACATGGGACCCATCCGGCCAAGTGGACCTACGAGAACATCGCCCACATGCGGGGCCAATTGAAAAGCCTGGGCTATTCCTACGACTGGGAACGGGAAATCGCCACCTGCCATCCCGGATACTATCGTTTCGAACAGGAATTTTTCCTCAGGTTTCTGGAAAAGGGTCTGGTGTACCGCAAGAAAGCGCCGGTCAACTGGTGTCCGGACTGCCACACGGTTCTGGCCAACGAACAGGTGGAAGAGGGCCTGTGCTGGCGGTGCGACGCCGTGGTGCAGCAGAAGGAACTGTCCCAGTGGTTTCTGCGCATCACGGATTACGCCGAGGAACTGCTGGCCGATCTGGACAAACTGGCCGGAGGCTGGCCGGAGCGCGTGCTGACCATGCAGCGTAACTGGATCGGCAAGAGCGTGGGTGCGGAGATAACCTTTTCCATCAAGGAAATGGACGAAACCGTCACGGTCTTCACCACCCGGCCGGACACGCTTTTCGGCGCGACCTTCATGAGTCTTGCCCCGGAACATCCGCTGGTGGAGAAGCTCATCGCGGGTACCGGGCAGGAAGGGGCCGTGCGGGAGTTCGTGGAGCGTGTGGGAAAGATGGACCGCATCGTGCGTACGGCCGAGGACCTGGAAAAGGAGGGCGTCTTCACCGGACGCTATTGCCTGCATCCGTTCACCGGCCGGGAAATGCCCATCTATGTGGCCAACTTCGTGCTCATGGGATACGGTACCGGCGCGGTCATGGCCGTGCCCGCACATGACGAGCGCGACGGCGAATTCGCCGCCAAATACAATCTGCCCGTACGCTCGGTCATTGTTCCCGGGGACGGCCAGGCCGTGGAAGGCGTCTTCACCCGACCCGGCGTCATGACGGATTCCGGGAAGTTCGACGGCATGGACAGCGAGACCGCCAAGAAAGCCATCGTGGACGAGCTGGCCGCCAAGGGTGTGGGCAAGCCCACGGTCAACTACCGCCTGCGGGACTGGAACATCTCCCGCCAGCGCTACTGGGGCGCGCCCATCCCGGTCGTTTATTGCGACCAGTGCGGCATTGTCCCGGTTCCCCGGGAAGATTTGCCGGTGGAACTGCCCCTTGACGTGCAGGTCAATCCCGACGGCCGCTCGCCCCTGCCGGACTGCGCGGCTTTCGTCGACGCGGTCTGCCCGGCCTGCGGCAAGCCCGCCCACCGGGAAACGGACACCATGGATACCTTTGTGGAGTCTTCGTGGTACTTCGCCCGTTATACCGCCGCCCGTAACGAAGATGCCCCTTTTTCTCCGGAAACCGGGGGCTGGCTGCCCGTGGACCAGTACATCGGCGGTATCGAGCACGCCATTTTGCACCTGCTTTATTCCCGCTTTTTCACCAAGGCCCTGCGCGACGAGGGCTATCTGAACCACGACGAGCCCTTCCAGAACCTGCTGACCCAGGGCATGGTGCTGCTGCACGGCTCGAAGATGTCCAAATCCAAGGGTAACGTAGTGGACCCCGATGAGATGATCGCCAGATTCGGGGCCGATACGGTGCGGCTGTTCTGTCTTTTCGCCGCGCCGCCGGAAAAGGACCTGGAATGGAACGACAAGGGCATCGAGGGGGCCAGCCGCTTTCTGAACCGGCTGTGGCGGCTGGTGGACGAACTGGAAGGGGTGCTCTCTCCCGTGTCCCCATGCGTGGCCGCGCCCGGAGCGCTGAACGCGGCGGAGGCGGAACTTAGGCGCAGGGAACACGACGCCGTGCGCCGGGCGGAGCGGGACATCGAGAACAAGTTCCAGTTCAACACGGCCATCGCGGCCATGATGGAGCTGGTCAACGCCCTCTACACCCTGAAGGACGAGCTGCGGACAAGCCCCAACGGTCCTTTGCTGTTGTCCTCGGCCGTGTCGTCGCTGCTGGCGATTCTGTCGCCCATCGCCCCGCATATCTGCGAAGAACTCTGGGCCCGGCTGGGCCATGCCGGCGGTCTGACCGGACAGCCGTGGCCGGTGCACGATCCGGAAGCGTTGAAGACGGCCGAGGTCACCATCGCCATCCAGGTCAACGGCAAGCTGCGCGGGCAGATCAGCGTGGCGGCCGGGGCCGGGGAAGAAGAGGTGCGTTCCCTGGCTCTTAAAGATCCCAACGTCACACGGCATATTGAGGGCAAAAACATTGTCAAAGTCATCGTCATCCCGGAAAAACTGGTCAACGTGGTGGCGCGCTAGCGCCCTGGCGCTTCTGTGCCTGCTTTCGGCCTGCGGGTACCGGCTTTCGGCCCAGGCCCCCATCAGCCTGCCCCAGGACAATACCCGTCTGTACCTGGGCAAGGTCACCAATCCTTCCACTGAAACATGGCTGGAACCCATGCTCCGAAGCGGCCTGCGGGATGAACTGACCCGCAGGGGCAGGGTGGTCTGGGTGGACAGAGAGCAGGCCCAGAGCCGTGTGACTCTGAACGTGCGCCAGTACAGCGCCTCGGATTCGGTCAAGGGCCTGGACGACGTGACCGTCACCTCTCAGGTGATCATCCAGCTGGAAGTCAGCTTTTTCAGTACCGAGACCAATTCTCTCATCTGGACTTCCGGGCTGGTCACCGCCTCGGAAAGCTACCGCGGCGCGGGCGGCAAGCGGCAGGCCACGCAGAACGCCGTGGATCTGGCCATGCGCATGGTGGCCGACAGACTGGCCCAGCAATTCTGATTCATGGACAGACAGGGCTTTTCCTTTCTGCTCAGCCCGGACCCGGAGCTCATCAAGGACAGGGTGGCCGAGCTTCTGGACGGAACGGGCTTCGCGCCCAGAATTTTCTGGGGAGATGAGGAACTGCCCGCCGACTATTGGCAGGCCCTGACTGTTCCCTCCATGATGGGACCGCCCAACGCCGTGGTGCTGCGCCGGGCCCAGGAGCGGGACGAGGAATTCTGGTCCCGCATGGACGGCGCTCTGGCCATGGCCCGGCCCTCCGTGTGGCCCATGTTCTGTCTGGAATCGGAATGGAAGGCCGGCAAGCCCGCCCCGGCCAAGGCCGTGACCAGAGGACGCTACTGGGAGGCGGCCCGGAAAAACGGCTGGATATGGGAGCACCCGGGCCTGTCCCGCGCCACCATCGGCCGCGAAGTGGACAGCTTTGCCGCCCGCCACGGGCTGGCCTTCGCCCCCGGGGTCAGGAAAACTCTGATCGAATCCCTGCCCCTTGCCACCATCGCCCTGCGCAACGAGCTGGAAAAAATCCTGCTTCTGGCCGGAGACGGCGGAGTCATCCGCCCGGAGCATCTGGACACTCTCCAGCCGGAAGAGCCCTTTGAAATTTTCGTCTTCCTGCGTGAACTGCAAAGCCCGGAGGGCCGCCGCCGCGCCTGGGATACGCTTTTGAACGATCCGGCCATGGCCGACGGGGACATGGTTTTTCCTATCTCCGCCCTGCTGGTGCGCGAGGCCCGCCTGCTTTGGCGGCTTCTGCACGGCGAGGAATCCAGGGTGCAGCTCCCTCCCGGCATAAAAAAACAGAAGCAGCAGCTGGCCCGGCAGCTCGGGCCGGACCGCGTCGCCCGCCTGTGGGACCTGGCTCTCAGAACCGACACGGACATCAAGACCGGCCGGATGCGTCCGGCTCAGGCTCTGGAAAGTCTGGTCAGGGACGCGCAGCGCCTGTGGTAGAGCACCATCTCGGACACCGCCAGCGCCTGCGGGAGCGTCTGAACGCTTCGCCCCGGAGCCTGGCCGACTACGAACTGCTGGAACTGCTTCTGACCTACGTCCTGCCCCGGCGGGATACCAAGCCTTTGGCCAAGGACATTCTGGCCCGTTTTGGCTCTCTGGACAGGGCGCTCATGGCTGATCCGGCCGCCTTGCGGGACATCCCCGGTCTGGGCGATGCCGTGGTCACCTTCTGGACGGCCCTGCGCGAGTGCCTGGTCCGCAAAAGCGCCGCGCCTCTCGCCCGCCGCGAAATCTTTTCCTCTCCGGAGCAGGTCCGGGAATTGGTCCGGGCCCGTCTGGGCGGCCTGACCAAGGAGGAATTCTGGATTATC
>JAUMXF010000030.1:0-3574 GCA_030529235.1 Pseudomonadota bacterium | reverse complement strand
CTCATTGTCGCTGGCGACGATTTCGTCAGCTTCCGTGCATCGGGGCTGCTGTAGCCCCGGCCCGCGATTTCCGATCCCGCCCCTGTACGGCGTCGATGCCCCGAATGAACCGGAAAACACATCTCTTGCGGGCTCTTTCCCTTGCCTGGACTGGAAACGGCCTTATATGGGGGCGCAGCTTTTTGCTCCGCGCCCTCCGATATGCGCGGACATACCACACGAGGAGGCTCTCATGAGCGATGAAACGCCCCTGACGCCGGAAACAGAAGAAAAGGAAACGGCCGGTGCGGAAAACAACACGCAGGAAGCGGAAATCCCCACGGTCATGCCGCTTCTGGCCGTGCGCGACATAGTCGTGTTCAATTATATGATTCTGCCCCTGTTCGTGGGCCGGGAAAAAAGCGTGCAGGCGGTGGACGCGGCTCTGAACAGCAACCGTTATATCCTCATCTGCACCCAGAAGGATGAAAGTGTCGAGAATCCGGAGCCCGGCGACCTGTACGAGATCGGCACCGTGGCCATGATCATGCGCATGCTGAAAATGCCCGACGGCCGTCTGAAGGTGCTGGTGCAGGGGCTGACCCGCGCCCGCATCACGGAATTCGTGCAGCATGCGCCCTTCGACAAGGTGCGCGTGGAGCCTATCAGTGAACTGGTGCTGGAAAATCCCGGCCCGGCCGAGGAAGCCCTGCTGCGTTCGGTGAAGGAACAGAGCGAGAAGATTCTGACCCTGCGCGGTATCGACGCCGGGGAAATCATGGGCGTGCTGAATACCGTGAACGAGCACGGCCGGCTGGCGGATCTGGTGGCTTCCAACCTGCGCATGAAATCTTCCGAAGCCCAGCGCATCCTGGAAAGTCTCGACCCTCTCGAACGGCTCGGCTTAGTCAACGCCCAGCTGGCCAACGAGGTGGAAGTGGCGGCCATGCAGGCCAAGATCCAGTCCATGGCCAAGGAAGGCATGGACAAGGCCCAGCGCGAGTATTTC
Organism: Pseudomonadota bacterium; assembly: GCA_030529235.1. GTDB lineage: Bacteria > Desulfobacterota > Desulfovibrionia > Desulfovibrionales > Desulfomicrobiaceae > Desulfomicrobium. The sequence continues at coordinate 2,586 of JAUMXF010000030.1, read as the reverse complement.
CTGCGCGAGCAGCTCAAGGCCATCCGCCGGGAGCTGGGCGACAAGGGCGGAGAGAGCGAGGAATTCGAGGAACTCAGAAACGCACTGAACTCCATCGGGCTGCCCAAAAGGGTCAGGAAGGAAGCCGACAAGCAGTTGTCACGGCTGGAATCCATGCATCCGGACAGTTCCGAGTCCACCATTTTGCGTACCTATCTGGACTGGATCATCGACCTGCCCTGGAAGAAGAGCTCCAGAGACCGTCTGGATATCAAGGAAGCGGCCCGCATTCTGGACGAGGATCACTACAATCTGGAGAAGGTCAAGGAGCGCATTCTGGAATATCTGAGCGTGCGCAAACTGAATCCCGGCATGAAAGGCCCCATTTTGTGTTTCGTAGGGCCTCCGGGCGTGGGCAAGACATCTCTTGGCAAATCCATCGCCAGGGCTTTGGGCCGCAAGTTCGCGCGCATGTCTCTGGGCGGAATGCGGGACGAGGCCGAAATCCGGGGGCACCGCCGGACCTACATCGGAGCCATGCCCGGCCGGATCATCCAGTCCATGAAGGATGCCGGAACGGTCAATCCGGTCATCATGCTGGACGAAATCGACAAACTCGGCAGCGATTTCCGGGGCGACCCGTCTTCGGCCCTGCTGGAAGTACTGGACCCGGAGCAGAACAATTCCTTTACGGACCACTACCTGAACGTGCCCTACGATCTGTCCAGGGTTATGTTCATCTGCACGGCCAACATGCTGGACACCATTCCCGCAGCCCTGCTGGACCGCATGGAGGTCATCCGCATCCCCGGTTACACGGAGCAGGAAAAAATCGCCATCGCCCGCCGCTATCTCCTGACCCGTCAGATCAAAGAGAACGGGCTGACGGAGGAGACCCTGATCATCTCCGACGCCATCCTGGCCGAGATCATCCGCGGCTACACACGGGAGGCGGGGTTGCGTAATCTGGAACGGGAGATCGGCTCCATCTGCCGCAAGTACGCGCGCAAGGTGGCGGAAGGAAAGAGCGGTCCGTTCCGGGTGACCGGCCAGGCCCTGACCAGGCTGCTGGGGCAGCCCAGATTCATGGATGAGGAGCGCGAAAAGGCCCTTCCGCCGGGCGTGGCTCTGGGATTGGCCTGGACGCCGTACGGCGGGGAAATCCTGCATATCGAATGCAGTCTGCTGCCGGGCAAGGGCAAGCTCATTCTGACCGGTAAGCTGGGCGACGTGATGAAGGAAAGCGCTCAGGCCGCCCTGAGCTATGCGCGGGGCAAGAGCGCCGGGCTGAATCTGGGTGAGGATTTTTTCGACACCCATGACATTCATATTCACGTTCCGGCCGGGGCCACGCCCAAGGATGGCCCTTCCGCCGGAGTGACCTTGGTTACGGCTCTCATGTCGGCTCTGACCGGCCAGCCCGTGGCCTCGGATGTGGCTATGACCGGAGAGATCACCCTGCGCGGCCGGGTCATGCCCGTGGGCGGCATCAAGGAAAAAATTCTGGCGGCCGTCAGCCACGGCGTGAGCCGGGTATTCCTGCCCGCCAAGAACGCCCACGATCTGGATGAAATCCCCAAGGAGCTGCGCAAGCGGATCACCATCCGGACCGTGGAAACTATCGATGAAATCTGGCCCGCGGCAAGTCACGCCGGAGGTGAGTAAGTATTGTCAAGGTGGGCCGGAAACGGCCCGCCTTATGTTTCAGAGGAATAAAAGCATAAAACTGTATAACGATTTGTAGTTTACCATTATGGATAGCCAAATATTTACTATTCTAAGCTCAGGCATCTTTGCTATTCTTGGTAGTCTTATAACCTAGTTTGGTGCTTCAAAAATCGAAAAAAGCCATCGTAGGCATGAATTTTTATCTAATCAGTTAAAATTTGTGTATGGCCCTTTATATTTTTGTGTTGTTCAGTATGGATATCTTTGCAATATTGGAAGAAAAGTTGGAGATAAAATTGATGAAATGGGAGAAGAGCATAAAAATAATGCGGATAAAAAATTTACTGCAAAAGTTAAAGATTCAATTGATATTATGAATCATTATGAAAGCAGAATTCCTAAGCAAAATAATGAGTATATATATAATATATTAAAGAAAAATTATGCCTATGTAGATAAAGATGATGTAAACATATTTCATGATTTTGCCATCAATCATCTCAGAATGAAAAAAGAATGTTCAAAAGAAAGAGTAAACTATGAAATATATAAATATTTAGGAGATATTCCTTTCATGAAAGAGGAATTTGCCGAGCGGGTAAGAAAAAAGTTTTTTGAAAAAACAGAAAAACTTAATCCTCCGTCATGCTTTAGCCGTCTGGTGGCAAGATTCAAAGAGTGGAAAAAAAGTTTTCCGTGCATTTGAGGAGAAAAAGATATCCCACACAGTTCCCAGCCTGAACTCCGCTCGTATGAGCAGCCAAGCCTTGTAGTTTGCGTACACTGAAGGCAGCCATACCTGCCTGCATTCCAGAGCCCGAAACAGCCGCGCCCCGCTTGTGACGGCGAGGCGCTGAAAAGCCGGAAGTGAGGCATTTCAAAGGAAAAGCGAAGCAAGTTCAAATCGCGTTGGTCCTGCCCGCCGGATGCCCGTCCGTC
>JAUMXF010000151.1 GCA_030529235.1 Pseudomonadota bacterium | reverse complement strand
TTTGACTACCGACGGCATGGATTCTTCATTTTTTCGTACAGTGGGAAGGTTATCTGCTGTCTGTAATTGTGGAAGATATTTCTGCATCAGCACTTCAACCCTGGAATCGATGCATCGCTCCAAGTAGCTCTGGCTCTCGGCCGGTTTCACATACCATCCGGGGTCCTGAGGAAGAAGTTCATCCAGCAGGAGCGGACCTTTGGGGAAAAGCGTCAGCCCGCGCTTGACCAGATTTTCCAGTTCACGGACGTTCCCCGGCCATGAATACTGCATGAGACGTTGTAGTGTTGCGGCCGGTATTTGCGGCAGCGTGCCTATTTCCAGCATGTCGCAGGCTCGCCTGAGAAAAAGATAGATCAATTCCGGGATATCTTGGATGCGGCTCCGAAGCGGCGGCACAAAGATGGGGAAGACGTACAGGCGGTAATACAGGTCTTCCCGGAACATCCCGGCCTGCATCATATGCTCCAGGCTGCGGTTGGTGGCAGCGATGATTCTCACATCAACGGCAATGGACTTGGTGCTCCCCAGCCGCTCGACAACGCCATTTTGCAACACACGCAGCAGGCGGACCTGGGCCTGCAGGGGGAGTTCCCCCACCTCATCCAGGAAGAGTGTCCCGCCATGGGCCTGCTCGAACCGCCCCGGCCGAGATGTGGCCGCTCCCGTGAAGGCGCCCTTCTCGTAGCCGAAGAGTTCGCTGTCCACCAGGGCTTCCGGGATAGCTCCGCAATTCACCTTGATGAAAGGTTTATCCTTTCTGGGTGAAACCTCGTGAATGACGTCGGCGACAAGCTCCTTGCCCGTTCCCGTTTCCCCCAGAATAAGGGCCGGTATCTCCCTGCCGCTCAACTGGTATACGATGTCCATCGTCTCCCGCAGCCCGCCCTGCTCGCCCACAATGCGCTGTTCCCGCAGCAGTTCCAGGCCGCATAAATTTTCCTCTCCTTCCAAACACCTGCGTTGGAAATCCAGAGTCCGCCTGTTTTGCAGCAGATTGGCCATGACCAGGGTGAACGGCGTCAGAAGATGTGAAAACCTGCGTTCATGGTCCGGTGAGAAGCATCCGGGCTCCGTCCCCATCATGCACAAGTGCCCCAGCGTCTCCGCGCCGGACTGCATGAGTGCGATCAGGTACGCCCGGTCCCTGAAAGGCACGAAGGCGGATAGCGCCTCTCCGTGGGCCCTGGACACCGGGGAGTCGCCCATACATGTGATGAGCCGAACCCGGTCCACACCTTCGTTGTGCAGAAGCATTCCGCCGGTTTCTTCCGGGGGCACGGGCACGATGCGTTCGACAAAAGTGAATCCTGTCTCGCGTACAAGAAAAAGAAGCTTCAGGCTGCGCAGCTTGGGCGAGTACTGGTGCAGCGAGATGGCCTCCACCGGGAAATGTTTCTTCAGAAAAATCAGAGTGTCGACCAGAGCGGTCTGCATGTCCGAACTGCCGGCAATCCGGACCATGACCTCCATGAGAAAGGACAGATCGCCCTCATCCTGGCGGGTGTGCATCTTTCCTCCGATAAAAATGGAGCCAGTTGTTTTATGAGACGACAAACCATTGTTTCAGGCGAATTTTCACGCTATAAAACAAAATCATATATCCAATGTCTTAATGACAATATAACATATTAAACTTATTGAATAAAAAACAGGTATACTTCTTGTTATCATCACATCATGCGCGCTACGTATCTTGACGAACAGAAACTGAAACAAACCGTGTGCCGACTCAAGGCCGGACATCAGTATACCGAACTCGCCGCGTACCTGTCAGGGATTGCCACCGGCGGAGCCCCGCCACATCTCCTGGCCAAGGTCCATAACGAGCTGGGGCTGGCACATCTGCGGCTCGGCGACCAGGATCAGGCGGCCGAAGCCTTTCAGACGGCGTCCAGGCACGATCCCCAAGCCGTGAACCCGCTTTTCAATCTGGGCAACGTCTTTCTGGACACCCGGCGATACGACCGGGCCCTGTCCTGCTACAATGCGGTGCTGGAACTGGATCCGGACCACGCCGGAGCCAGGTACCACGCCGGACTATGCCATGCACAGGCTGAACGTCCGGACGAGGCTCTGGCCTGCTTTGAACAGGCCGTGCGGCTGGCCCCGAAAGCCTTGGGACCTCTGTTCTGGGCAGCTGAGACGCTTCTAGCCGGAGGTCAATACAGTCGGGCGCTGCCGTACTTCCAAAAAGTGCTGGAACTCGCCCCCCGCCACCGGGAATCCCGGCGCGGCGAGGCTATCTGCCTGCTCGAACTGAAGGACTACGCCGCGTGCATCGGGCATTGCGATGAACTGATCGCATCCGGCGGCGGTTCCGAATATCTGGCCATGCGCATCAAAGGCGACGCCCTGATCGGGCTGGGTCAACCCCGGCAAGCTGCGCTGTGTCACTGCGAACTGGCCCGGCTCGATTTCGACGCCAGACATTATCTGG
>JAUMXF010000150.1 GCA_030529235.1 Pseudomonadota bacterium | reverse complement strand
TGGGTCGGAGATGGGCGCTCAGGCCCATGCCGCCCAGAACGGAGTTCAGCTCCGCGCCGATGGTTTCCAGCGGGCGCTCAAGGGGGTTCAGCACGACGAAGATGGATGCGAACTCCGTCTGCAGGATGGTCTGGCTCACATCCTCGATATTGCAGCCGTGGGAGAACAGAATGGTCGATATTCTGGCCAGGATGCCCGGTTTGTCCTGACCGATGACCGAGAGCACAAATTTTTTCATGAAACCTCCGCGCCGTGGTAAAGTCCTGTCGTATGGCCCGCCGCACGGGACCGCGTCAAGACGCCAGTTCCCTCTGGTCAAGGAAAGCCGCCCGGAATACAAGCGGAGCATATTCTGAAAAGCGAGGTGCGTGATGGTCAGTATCGGAACTCCTCTTTCTCCTTCGGCCACCAGAGTGCTCATGCTCGGCGCGGGCGAACTGGGCAAGGAAGTGGCCCTGGAGCTTCAGCGTCTGGGTGTGGAAGTCGTCGCAGTGGACCGCTACGAAAATGCCCCGGCCATGCAGGTGGCTCATCGCGGGCACTGCATATCCATGCTGGACGGCGAGGCCCTGCGCCGGATCGTCCGGGCCGAACGGCCCCATTACATTGTCCCGGAAATCGAGGCCATTGCCACGGATACTCTGGTGGAACTGGAGCGGGAAGGCTTCACCGTCGTGCCCACGGCCAGAGCCGTGCGGCTGACCATGGACCGGGAAGGCATCCGCAGGCTGGCGGCCGAAGATCTGAAACTGCGGACTTCGGCGTACCGTTTCGCGGAAACCAGGGAAGAGTATATGGCCGCGGTCGGGGAAGTTGGAATGCCCTGCGTGGTCAAACCGGTCATGAGCTCGTCGGGGAAAGGACAGTCCGTCGTCAGAAGCGGAGAAGATATCGACGCCGCCTGGACACACGCCCAGGAGGGCGGCCGGGCCGGGCAGGGCAGGGTTATCGTGGAAGGCTTTGTGGATTTCGACTACGAAATCACCCTGCTCACGGTGCGTCATACAGGCGGCGTCAGTTTCTGCGAGCCCATCGGCCATTTTCAGCGGGCCGGGGACTACCGGCAGTCCTGGCAGCCTCAACCCATGAGTACCGCGGCTCTGGACGAGGCCCGGCGCATGGCCTCGGCCGTGACGGAAGCACTGGGCGGATGCGGCGTCTTCGGAGTGGAATTTTTCGTCAAGGGCGACACGGTCTTTTTCAGCGAAGTCTCGCCGCGCCCTCACGATACGGGGCTGGTCACGCTCATTTCCCAGAACCTCTCGGAGTTCGCGCTGCACGCCAGAGCCATTCTGGGACTGCCCGTTCCGGTCATCCGGCAGTACGGTCCGAGCGCTTCCAGCGTCATTCTGGCGGAGGGAGACTCCCGCCGGGTGGTGTTCGAGAATCTGGAACGGGCCCTGGCCGAGCCGGATACGGATCTGCGCCTGTTCGGAAAACCCGGAGTCTCGGGCAGGCGGCGCATGGGAGTGGCCGTGGCCCGGGCGGAAACTCTGGACGCCGCGAAGGAAAAGGCCGGTCGGGCAGCCGCCGCCGTTACGGTCAGGCTCTGAAACGTTCCGGATGCGGCAATGCATGTACGCCGGGCACTTGTCATCCCCGGCGGCTTTCACTAAGCGGATCGGATTTGGGCGGTTTTCGCCCGTAACCGGCGACTTCCGCCATATGGGCTTCCGTTTTGGGAGGCCTGTTTTTTCCAAGGAGACGATATGAAACGACTGATTCTGACCCTGTGCCTGGTTCTGGCTTGCGGTACCGCCTACAGCGGTGAAAAGGAGCATCGCGCTCTGGCCGAGGAACTGATCAAAATCACCGACGGCGACAAGGTCATGGATGGCATGAAGGCCCAGGTCAGCATGGTTTTCCAGCAGATCACCTCCCAGATGAATGTCCAGGAGGCGGACAAGCCCAAACTGGAAAAATACACCAAGCGCTTCGAGGACATCCTCAAGGAAGACATGGACTGGGCCAAGGTCCGGACCCAGTATGTGGATCTGTACACGGGCACCTTCACCGAGAAGGAAATCAAGTCGCTGGTGGATTTCTACAAGTCCGATCTGGGTAAGAAGGTTTCGGAGAAGATGCCCGAACTCATGCAGAAGAGCATGCTCGTGGCCCGCACGCACATGGAGATCGTGGTGCCCAAGCTGGAAGCCCTGACCGAGGAAATGCGCAAGGAATTCGAGCCCGCCGCGCCTGCCGCTCCGGCCGGGGACGCGCCCGCGAAATCCGAAAAGGAAGCGCCCAAGAAGAGCGCCCCCAAGAAAGACTCCAAGAAAGATTAATTCCGATTTTGGAAAGTGTGCGTCCAAAGGCTCCCCGGTCCGCCGGTGGAGCCTTTTTTGTCGCGGTTTGTCATACTCAGGCCGATTGTGCGGCCCGCATTGCGGATCGGTTTGGGGAGAGTGAAAATAAATGGAGCCGCCGGTTTTCAGCGGCACCGGAGCGGATGGCTCCGGCCG
>JAUMXF010000029.1 GCA_030529235.1 Pseudomonadota bacterium | reverse complement strand
AATTCCGGAAAGGGAACGCGCAGCCACAGGGCTTGGAGAACAGGGAGAATGGAACGAATGAGGTAGTGACCATAGACTTTTTTGAACTTCTTCACCATGAATTTCCTGTAATTGAACTTGGGATAGAAAACATGGTGGAACAGAAATCCGGAAATGAAGACAAAAAGCGATGTTCCGCCGCTGATCAGATTCGCCAGCACGCGTTCGCCGAAGGTTTTGATGAACCAGCCTGAAATGCCGTAGCAATGCCCGACAACAATGAGAATGATGGCGATGGCCCGGAAATACTCGAAGGAACGTAAATACATCGTATTTCTCTGAGAGGATGATTGCCGGATCCGGGAAGACATCCGGAGTGCGCGTCTCAGCGGTTCCGGCACAGGATACCGGCGCTTCGCGGAACGCACTCAAAATAAATTTCGGCGTCCCCGCGCGGGATCGCTCTAAAATACTCGCCCCAGCCCGTCCACCTCAAAAAAACATACGTTTTCCGCCTTGTGCACGATGGCCCGAAACATGCTTGGCGGCAGTAGCTCCACTTTACGAGACGATATTTTGACCTGGAGACAGCCTTATGAGCCTCATCGACCCCGTCTATCTCATGACCCTCATGGGAACCACCCCGGAACGGCGCGCCCGGCCGGCCTCTGAAAACAGTTTCGAGCGGCACATGCATTCCGCCCTGACGGAACGGACGGTAGGCGTTGCGCCCGGAATCAGCCCTTCCAGCGTGGACGATCCCCTGATGCGAAACGCCCTTCAGGGGCTGGCCAGCCTGATGGGCAAGGCCGGTGCCGTGCGGGCCGACGCCGGGAAGAAGTCCGATGCGCTTGGGGCTTTGTCGGCGCAATTCGAATCCGGCAAGCAGGGTGTCAGCGCCATCGGATATGACAGAAACGGCGGCACATCCTACGGAGTCTACCAGATCGCCTCCCGGCCCGGAACCATGGACCAGTTCATATCCTTTCTGAACGGGAAGGAGCCCCGGTGGGCGGCGGCGCTCAAGGCCGCCGGTCCGGCCAATACCGGATCAACCAGGGGAGACATGCCCGATGTGTGGAGGAGTATCGCGCGGGAGAATCCGGAGCGGTTCGGGGAGTTGCAGCGCGAATTCATCGCGGCCACACATTACAAACCGGCCCGGAACAAAATCCTGGCCAAGACCGGAGTGGACATGGACACCCTGCCCTCGGCGGTGCGCGAGGCTTTGTGGAGTACGGCGGTGCAGCACGGAGCAGGTGGGGCGGCGGCCATTTTCGGGCGGGCTCTCAAGGACACGAATCTGCAGGAGGAGGCTGTGCGGGTCGCCCGGTGTCTCATCGACGCGGTTTATGACGACCGCAAGAAACATTTCGGATCTTCCACAAGCGCCGTGCAGGCCAGCGTCCGCAACAGGATGAATGTCGAGAAGGAATTGGCTCTGAATATGCTGCAAAAGGACGAATCGGGTCTGGCATGAGGCCGGAACCCGGCCAATGCTGTCCATTTTTCTTGAAGCGGCCCGGCTGAAAGAAGTCCGGGCCGTTTTTTGTCATGGCTTCGAAACTCTCACTCCGCGCTGATCAGTTCTATCTCGAAGGTCAGATCGAATCCGGCCAGAGGATGATTGGCGTCCAGGCTGATCTCCGTGTCGTTCACATCCACAATCAGCGCCGGGACTTCGTGACCTTCGGGAGAGCGCAGAATGAGCTGTTCTCCGAGGGCGGCCGGAATGTCCGACGGAAAGGAAGAACGGGGAAAAGTGACAAGCATGTTCTCGTTGTGCGGGCCGTAGGCCTCGGCTTCCGGGATGCGCACGGTGACGGTCTGGCCGGGCTCCATGGCGGCGATGGCTTTTTCGAAGCCGGGGATGACCATGTTCCGGCCAAGAACCACCTCCAGTGGTTCGCGCCCCCGCGAAGAGTCGAACTGCGTGCCGTCGTCCAGAGTGCCGGTGTAGTGCACCAGAACGCGGGTGCCGGCGGCGAGGGTCATGGCCGCTCCTTTGGTTCTGACCGCCGTTTCATGCTCCCTTCTCCAGACCGGCCAGCCAGATTTCCAGATCGTTGGGCTGCCCCGGCTGGTGATTCTCGGGGTAGAGCAGGGCCGACATGTAGAAGACGCTGCCGATATCCAGGCTGTTGCGGGCGCTTCCGGAGAAAGCCCGCAGGCGGTCTTCGACGTCGGCCCGCCGATCGGCGGGCAGGTCCGCCAGAAAAGGAGCGGCCTGGTCATGCAGTCCGGCCAATAGAGCGGCTTTTTGGCGCATGCCTTCACGGTATCCGGATTCGTCGTTCCGGTCGTGCAGCAGGTTCAGGGCGCTTTCTTCCGTCTCCCGGACGCGCCGCGCGTATTCGCGCAGAAAATCAAGAAACGCGGTCATAGCAGACTCCTGTGGAACGCAGACAGATTTCCAGACGGGGGTCCAAGGGAAAGATGATGCCTTCGCCGTGCCGCATGTAGTAGCCCCGCTGGCGTTTCCGGAACGAGTTCGCCTGATCGAGATTGGCGCTGCCGATGGGGTCACATTCCAGGGCCGGGGAACGCCGGGGCGCGCGCAGGAAATCCATGACCAGCTCCCGGGCGAAATCAATGGATTCGAGAATGAGCGTCTCCTTGCGGGTGGGCAGGACCCCATGCAGCGCGCCGAGGGAGCGCTTGTAGGATTTTTTTTCGACCAGACGCAGACTCTGGCGGAAGAGCTGCTTTTTCAGCAGAAAAGGCATTTTTTTCTGGGCCACGGCCGTGCGTAGCATGGCGTCTTCCTTGCCGCAGGGAATACGGAAAAGAGGAGATGCTTTGGGCCATTCCACCCGCAGATCCGCGAGCATTTCCACATAGGTGTGGGAGAATTTCCCCTGTCCGGCCGAAAAGCCCAGCATGTTGGGCACCAGATAATTATGGGCGATGACGTCGGCGGCCAGATGAGACAGGTATCCGTAGGCGTAGGCGGCTTCTCCGGGAGTCCGGGCCTGCCGCAGCAGCAGCTGGCCGGTGCTCCAGTTGTGGGAGTGGGTGGGCGTGAAGCGGCAGCCCTTGCCGATGAGGATATCCGCGGACAGGCAGCCGTACAGAAATCGCTCCGGATGGGCGGAAAGCACGGCAGCCACGGCCGGAGCCACGGCACCCAGGTGTTCGAGGGCGTGGCGGCCGATGGCCATGTGCACTCCCGGCCCCCAGGCCAGAGCTTCGGAGGGCAGGAGAAGACAGAAGAGAAACGCCAGAATAAGCCACATGGTCAGTTTTTCTCGCGGGTGGAGTGGAAAGTGATGTCCGGCCACTGCTCCATGATGTATTCCAGCCTCCAGGTGCTGTCCACCAGCAGGGTCAGGCTGTCTTCCGAGTCCGTGGCCAGGGACGAGGCCAGTTCCCTGCGGAACCTGTCCAGTACGGCCCTGTCTCCGTGCACCCAGCGGGCGGCCGAGAGATTGACCGGCGCATAGATGGCGTCCACGGCGTATTCTTCCCGCAGCCGGGAGATGATGACATCGAACTGCAGCACGCCCACGGCGCCGAGGATATAGTCGTTGCCGAGCATCGGCCGGAAGACCTGCACGGCTCCTTCCTCGGCCAGCTGCAGAAGGCCTTTCTGGAGCTGCTTGGCCTTGAGGGGGCTTTTCAGGATGACCTTGCGGAAGTGCTCGGGCGCGAAGCTCGGAATGCCCGTGAATTTCAGCTCTTCCTTCTGGGTGAAGGTATCGCCGATGCGGATGGTGCCGTGATTGTGCAGGCCGATGATGTCCCCGGCATAGGCTTCTTCCACCCCCGTGCGGTCCTGGGCCATGAAGATGGTGGCGTTATTGACCTGTATGTCCTTGCCGATGCGGTGGTGGCGCATCTTCATGCCTCTGGTGAACTTGCCGGAACAGATGCGCAGAAAGGCGATGCGGTCCCGGTGGGCCTTGTCCATGTTCGCCTGGATCTTGAAGACCACGCCGGAAAATTCTTCCTCGAAGGGAGAAACCTCGCGGGTCAGGGCGGGGCGGGGCCGGGGGCAGGGCGCGAGTTCCACAAAAGTGTCGAGCATTTCCTGTACGCCGAAATTGTTGATGGCGCTGCCGAAGAAAACCGGCGTCTGCTCTCCGGCCAGATAGCGGTCCACGGAGAAGGGATTGCCCGCGCCGTCGAGCAGTTCCAGATCCCGGCGCAGGTCGTCGGCCTGGCTGCCCAGAAGTTCGTCCAGCCGGGGATCGAGGACGTTTTCGATCATCTCGCCCTGCTGGATGCGGCCGCCGTGTGTGGCGGAAAAAAGATGCATCCGCCGCTGGTGGATGGAATAGGTACCCCGGAAGCTCTTGCCCATGCCCACAGGCCAGCTTAAGGGCGCGCATTCGATGCCCAGATGGGCCTCGATGTCCGCCAGCACGTCCAGCGGGTCGAGTCCGTCGCGGTCGAGCTTGTTGATGAACGTCATGATGGGCGTGTTGCGCATCCGGCAGACATCCATCAGTTTTCTGGTCTGGGCCTCCACGCCCTTGGCCGAGTCGATGACCAGCAGGGCCGAGTCCACGGCCGTGAGCACGCGGTAGGTGTCTTCGGAGAAATCCTCGTGGCCGGGCGTGTCCAGCAGATTGATCTCGTAGCCGCCGTATTCGAACTTCATGACCGAAGTGGTCACGGAAATGCCGCGCTCCTGCTCCATTTTCATCCAGTCGGAGGTGGCGTGCCGGGATGCCTTGCGCGACTTGACCGTGCCGGCCATGGAAATGGCGCCGCCGAAGAGCAGCAGTTTTTCGGTGAGAGTGGTCTTGCCCGCGTCGGGGTGGCTGATGATGCCGAAGGTGCGGCGTTTTCCGACGTTGGCGCGGATTTCCTTTTCGAGCTGGGTCATGGGTTTCTCCTGGAAGGGAAGAGGAGGACTAGGCATGATCGGTCCGGCCGTCAAGAAACGCGTCCGGCCCCCATGGCGCGTTTGGAGGGCTTTTTCCTTGACCCGCCTCCGGGGCATGGTATGTTTTCCCCAAACTCCAGACGCTCTGGAAGGAGGCATGTCATGTCGTACTCGGAACGGGATTTGCCGGTGCATCTGCGCGACGGGGATATTCTCGTGCTGGACGATGGAACGGAGGTGCGCTGGGAAAGCAGCGGAGAGGCCAAGGCGGTTTTTCTGGGCAGCGATTTCGCGCCCCTTATGGAGATTTTTCCCGGCCAGGAGGAAAGCGTGAATATCGGCGGGAAGTTTTTTACCCTGGCGGCTTCCTTTGAAGACGATCTGGAGGTCAGACGGGCCTGATGGATTTTCATCGCGGTCGGAAATCCGCCTCGCAGCTCTTCAGGGAGCGGGAAAGATACCGTCCGGGTCCGGCAGCCACGCGTCCAGCAGGCGGCGGGCGATGGTTTCCCCGGCGGGCAGACAGAGTTCTCCGCTTTGGACCAGAGTGGAAATGTCCCGGCGGGAGAACCATCCGGCGTCTTCCAGTTCCCGGTCGCCGAGGGTTATGCGCGTTGACACGGCCCGGGCGTGGAAGCCCAGCATGAGCGCGCCGGAAAACGGCCAGGGCTGGGACGAATGGTACCGTACGTCGTCCACCTCGATTCCGGCCTCTTCCCGAATTTCCCGCGCCACGGCGTCCTCGGCGCTCTCACCGGGTTCCACGTATCCGGCCAGAGCGGAATAGACGCGCGGCTTCCATGCGGCCTGGCGTCCGAGCAGACAGCGGTCCCCGTCGTGAACGAGAACGATGACGGCCGGGTCGACCCGGGGAAAATGCTCCTGACCGCAGGCCGGATTGGAACAGATCCGGCCCTGGGCATTTGCTCTGGGCCGGGTGGGATGTCCGCAGCCGGGACAAAAGCGTGAGCGGGCGTGCCACCCGGACACGGCCCGCGCATAGCCGAGAAGAGCGGCGGTCTGGGCGGGCAGGATCGCCGCACATCGGCGCAGGGCGGCAAAGACCCCGAGAGTGCTCAGGCACAGACCGGAAGACTCCGGAAGTTGGGCGAGATCGAGGACGAAATAGCCGGTTTCACCGTCGTGCCCGAGGAACAGCGGCCGGGGATCCGCCGCGCAGTCGCGCAGCATCCTGCGGTTCAGCAGAAGAGGGCCGTCTCCCGCCGGATCAAAAAGGATGTCGTCTCCGCGGACCACGACGCAGAGTCCGGCGTGCAGTGTCTGCTGCCAGTCGGTTGCGGCGTCCGGCCCGGCCGGTTTGCGGTTCAGCGTGAGGCCGGAAAAAGTGTTGCGGACAGGTTCCGCACGATGATCCATGCGGGCAGGATAGAAGCTTGAGACGCGCAGGGCAACAGGATGCGGATTCCGGCTCCGTCGGCCCTACGGAGTCCCTGCTCAATGCCGGGGAGTGCTGAACCGCCGGCAGTAGGAGCAGGTCCGGCACTGCTTTTCCACCAGCCGCCCCTGGGCGAAGCCTTCCCGCATGGCCGCGGCCCGCGGCCCGTCCAGAATTTCTTCCAGCGCCGCATGGCGGACATTGCCCAGCGCCAGCCGCCCACCGGCGTCCAGACAGCAGGAACAGACCGTGCCGTCGGCCAGAATGGCGAAATGGGTGCTCAAACCGTGGCAGCGGCCATGTTCGCACTCCGGAATCGCAGCCGAGCCGGGCCAGGAAAACCGCGTGTCCCGGTGCAGATATACCCGGCCCCGCAGGCGGCGGCTTTTCCGCCCTGGCGGCACCCGCACATCGGCTCCGAAGTATTCCGCCACACGCTTCAGGAGCCGGCCGCTTAAGGCGCTCTCCCGGGGAAAAGCCAGACTGTCCAGATTCCACAGGCGCAGATTCACATACAGGTCGGGCCGCTTTTCCATCGCCTCGGTGCAGAAGGCCAGCACATGTTCGAGAATGGAGAAATCCGGTTTTTTTCCCTGAAGCAGGGCATGCAGGGAGAAATTGATCTGGCGCAGGGCCGGGGCATCCAGAATGTTCTGCCTGTGAAGAGGCAGCAGGGTGGCGTTGGTGGTCAGGTTCACGGACATCCCCGCCCGGGCGCAGAGCGCCGGGAAAACGGGAAACTGCGGATGGCCGAGGGGTTCGCCCAGCACATGGAGACAGATTTCTCCGGTCAGAGGGCCAAGCTGCTCCAGAATGGAGGCGAAGAAGTCCGGCTCCATGAAGGCGGCTGGTCTGACCGGCGGTGCGCAGAAGCTGCAACGCAGATTGCAGACATTGGTGATCTCCACATATACGCGCTGAAACCGCCGCATGACCGGATGTCCGGCGCTGTCAGCGGCGGGGAGATATGGGTTTTGCCGCATCTGTCTGCCAGGGTCTGTAAGTTCTTCCGTTGCCTGCGCCCGCCAATGTTGCCATCGGCGTTCCTGCGGGACGTTTTCCGCCGCAGGCAATAGGCCATTGGGGCCGGTTGTGCGCCTCAGCCCATGAACAGAGCCAGTCCGCCGATCATGACCGCGAGATAGATGACGGACATGCCGCTCCCGGCCCGGATGTAGTCCGCCGCACGGAATCCTCCGGGCCGCATAACCAGCGCGTTGACCTGATGCGTGGGCAGAATGAACGTGTTGGATGCCGCCAGGGCCACGGCCAGCGCCGCCATGCGCGGGTCCGCGCCGGCATCGGCGGCCATGTTCATGGCCAGAGGCACCATCAGCACCGTGGCCCCGACGTTGGACGTGAACAGCGTGAAGAAGGACGTGAGCAGGGCGATGACCACGAGCAGAATGGGGAAGGACGGGGCACCCAGCCACACGGCGACATGGTCGGCCAGAAATCTGGCGGCGCCGGTGTTTTCAAAGGCCAGCCCGAGAGGAATGAGCCCGCCCAGCAGGAAAACGCTCATCCAGTCCACGGCCTGATAGGCTTCGTCCACGGATATCACTCTGGTCAGAATCATGGCCAGGCTTCCGCCCAGCAAGGCGATGGGCAGACTGACGTTCAGCACGAGAATGGACAGCAGAACGGTCAGGGAAATGATGCTGGCGTATTTGGCCTTGTCCACCCGCAGCACCTCGCCGGGAATGGGCTCCGTGAAGACCAGCAGATCCGGGCGCTCCTGCAGTTGATGGAAGCGCGTCCAGGCGCCGTGCAGCAGCAGGGCGTCCCCGGCGTGAAATTTCTGCGCCTGCAGGTTTTCGAGAATGAGCTTGTCGTCGCGGAACAGGGCCAGCGGCGAAATATGATAGTTACGGCGCAACCCGAAGTCGTGGATGGTCTTGCCCACCAGTTCGGACCGGGGAGTGACCAGAGCCTCCACGATGCCCGCGTTGTCCGGGGCCAGATCCTCGGCGAAGGTGGACAGTTCGGGCAGCAGTTCCCAGCACAGGTCGCAGGCCATGGTTTCCACGAAGTGTCTGGGGCCGACCACGGCGATATGGTCTCCGGGATGGATCTCGTCGTCGGCCACGGGTCCGATGATGTGCTTGCCCGTTCCGTTGCGGCAGATGGCCACCACGGACGTATAGTAGCTCGGGCGCAGGCCCAGGGCGGACAGGGGCACGGCCCCGGTGAAATACTTGGGCACGCGCATCTCGAACAGTCCGCCCACGTCGTGGTAGGTCTTGTCCAGCAGGCCGGAGAGGGGCCCGCTCTGCTCCTGCCCCACGGCGGGCGGCAGAATGTATTTTCCCAGAAGTCCGAAGTAGAGCAGGGCCGCGCCCACCAGGCACAGCCCGATGGGGGTCACGCTGAACATGGAAAAGGGCGCAAGCTTTTCTCCGTCCAGAGTCATGATGTCGTTCAGCATGATGAGCGGACTTGAACCGACCATGGTCAGACAGCCGCCGATGATGGCGCAGTAGGCCATGGGCAGCAGGATGCGGCTGCACGGAATGCCGGTCTGTCTGGAGATGCGGCGTGCGGCCGGCAGAAACAGGGCGGCCGCGCCGATGTTCTGCATGAACGCCGAAATGGCGGCCACGCTGGATGCGATGAGTATGACCACGCGCTGCTCGCTCTTGCCCGCGTATTTGAGAATGACCCGGGAAAGGGCGCGCATGACGCCGGTTTTCTCCATGCCCGCGCCGAGAATGATCACGCCGATGATGGAAACCACGGCGCTGCTGCCCAGTCCGCCGATGGCCTGCTGGGGAGTGACCAGACCGAGCAGCGGCAGAAGGACCATCATGAGCAGACCGACGACATCGACGCGTACCGCGTCTGTCACGAAGAGAACGATGACCAGAACCAGAACCGCGAGCACCAGGGCGATGGAGGGCGTCATGGAAGGCTTCCTGTCGGAAAGGTTGGAGTTTGCCTGCCCCTTGCGGAGATGGCGCTTCTTATAGCGCATCGGGAGGCATGGCAATCACGGGAAAAATTCCGTTTGCGCGGTGCGGGCTTCCCGCGTCTCGAACAGAGCGGGAACCGCAAGAAACATTGACTTTTCAAGTCGCTGTAGCCAATTTCAGACCGATACAGCGAAAATCTCGAACATGACAGGCAAGCCATGATCCGCATCAACGATATTCTGGACCAGGCCTCCACCTACCTGCCGCCCGCCGATGTGGCCCTCATCCAGAAAGCCTATGTGTTTTCCGCGGCGGCCCACGCCGGACAGGTCCGCCTTTCCGGAGAACCTTACCTCTCCCATCCGCTGGAGGTCAGTAACGTTCTGGTGGGCATGCGCCTGGATGCCCCGACCATCGCGGCCGGGCTGCTGCACGACACCGTAGAGGACACCGACGCCTCCACGACCCAGATTGCCGAACAGTTCGGCCCGAGCGTGGCGGCCATCGTGGAAGGCGTGACCAAGATCGGGAAAATGAATTTCGAGTCCAAGGAGCAGGCCCAGGCCGAGAATATCCGCAAGATGATCCTGGCCATGGCCGACGACATCCGGGTCATTCTGGTCAAGCTCGCGGACAGGATGCACAACATCTCCACCCTGCAGTTCCAGAAGGAACACAAGCAGCGGGCCATAGCCCAGGAAACCCTGGGCATTTACGCTCCCCTGGCCAACCGTCTGGGGCTGTACCGGATCAAGGTGCAGCTGGAAAACGAGAGTCTGCGCTACCTGAAGCCCGACATGTACGCCCAGATATCCGAGGGCATAAACCGCTATCAGGAGCAGGGGCAGGTCTATATCGACAGGGTCTGCGCCATGATCGAGGATGTCCTCGCGGAAAACGGCATCAGGGGCCGGGTCACGGGCCGGGTCAAGCACATCTATTCCATCTATCACAAGATGAAGCAGCGCGGTCTGACACTGGATCAGGTCTTCGACATGATCGCCTTCCGGGTGGTCGTGAACAATCTGCGCGAATGCTACACCGTGCTGGGACTGGTGCATTCCCTGTGGAAACCCGTGCCGGGCAAGTTCAAGGATTACATCTCCATGCCCAAGGCCAACATGTACCAGAGCCTGCACTCCACGGTCATCGGCCCGGAAGGGGAGCGGATCGAGATTCAGATCCGCACGGAAGAGATGCACCATCTTGCCGAAAACGGCGTGGCCGCCCACTGGGCCTACAAGGAGCGGGGCAGCAAGAAGGCCCAGGATGCCGACCGCTTCAGCTGGCTGCGCCAGATTCTGGACTGGCAGGGCGATCTCAAGGATTCCCGCGATTTCATGTCCACTTTGAGCCTCGACCTGTTTCAGGACGAGGTGTACGTTTTCACGCCCAAAGGCCAGGTCAAGGAACTGCCCGAAGGGGGCACGCCCGTGGACTTCGCCTATCTGATCCACACGGAAGTGGGCAATCATTGCGCCGGGGCCAAGGTCAACGGCCGCATCGTGCCCCTGAACACGCCCCTTAAAAACGGCGACACCGTGGAGATCATCACCGACTCGTCCCGCAGTCCCAGCCGGGACTGGCTCCAGTTCGTCAAGTCGGGCAAGGCCAGATCGCGCATCAAGCACTGGATCGGGACCGAGGAGCGGGCCCGCAGTCTGGCTCTGGCCCGTGAACTTCTGGATAAGGAAGGGCGGCGCATGGGCATCAACGTGACCAAGGCCCTGAAGAGCGGAGATTTCGAGGCGGCGGCCAGGGAATTCTCCTTCCGCCAGGTGGACGATCTGCTTTCCGCCGTAGGCCACGGCCGGATCACGCCCCGGCAGGTGCTCAGAAAACTGCTGCCCAAGGAAGAGCAGAAGAAGGAAGAACTGAAGGCCGAGGACCGCAAGACTCAGGCGGCTCCGGCCAAGAAGGATCCGGCGGATGCCATCGCCATCCGGGGCGTGGACGGGGTGCTCACCCGCTATGCCCAGTGCTGCAATCCCCTGCCCGGAGACCCCATCATCGGCTACATCAGCCGGGGGCTGGGCGTGACCATCCACACCCAGGACTGTCCCAATGTGGCCAACATGGAGGTGGACCGCCTCATTGACGTCAGCTGGAGCGCCGACGAACAGCCCAAGGTGCTGCCGGCCCGGATCAGGGTCATCTGCCGGAACCAGCAGGGCATGCTGGGTCAGGTCTGCACCCTGTTGGGCAAGGAGGGCGTGAACATCGACTCCGGAGGGTTCACTTCCACGCTGGACGGCAAGTCCGAGATGGATTTCCTGATTGAGGTCAAAACAACCTCCCAGCTCTACGCCATCATTGAAAAGCTGCGCAAGCTGGACGCAGTGCACGAAGTGACCCGCTTCGCGACGGGCTGATTTCCTCCGCATCGCAATTCGCCAGGTGACCGCGCGGGCCGGCCTTCCGGATGTGCCGGCCGTTGACGGCGATATGTCCGAAACGTAATCCGCCTTCCGGCAGGAGGGAGTGCGATGGGCGTTCGATTCGGAGATCTGCGGGATTTCGTCTGCCGCCGGTGCGGGCTCTACGGCATGGTGGATGTCATGGAAATGGAGTTTGAATATGATCCGGCCACGGGCGTGCTCTTCGACGTGGTGGACGACCCCGACGGGCGGCGCCGGGGCGACCAGATCGTCTGTGACTGCGGCGGGGAGTGTTTTGAAATGCGCCTTCCGGAAGAAAGATAGAAAAATGTTCCACTGAAATCCGGCGCCGTGCGAAACCCCGGAAATCGGGGAAGCTTCTGGCGAATGCTTTTGGCGTCCGGGCGGAATTTTCTCAAAGGAGCGAGCAAATGCGTGAAATAGCGTCGCCGCAGGCCATGCAGGAGGAATCCCTGGACTGGCTGCGGCGGGGAGTGTCCGTGGGGCTGGTGCCGACCATGGGCTATCTGCATGACGGCCATCTGTCCCTGATGCGCTGGGCCAGGGAGCGCTGCGACATCCTGGTGGCCTCGGTTTTCGTCAATCCGGCGCAGTTCGGGCCGGGGGAGGATCTGGACAAGTATCCGGCCGATCTCGCCCGTGACGCGGCTTTGGCCGGGGACTGCGGCGTGGATGTGCTGTTCTGCCCGAACCGGGACGCCATGTATGACCCGGAACACGGAACCTGGGTGGAAACGCCGGAACTGACCAGAGCCCTGTGCGGACGGTCCCGTCCCATCCATTTCCGGGGCGTGGCCACGGTGGTGTGCAAGCTTTTCCATCTGGTCCGGCCGACCTTCGCCGTGTTCGGCGAAAAGGACTGGCAGCAGCTGGCCGTGATCCGTAAGATGACCAGAGAGCTGAATCTGCCCGTGCGTATCGAAGGTCGTCCCATTGTCCGCGAGACTGACGGTCTGGCCATGAGCTCGCGCAACGTCTACCTCACGTCGGAGGAGCGGGCCGCGGCCCCGCACATCCAGAAAGGACTCTGCCTGCTGGAAGAACTGGTCCGCGCCGGGGAAAGAAACGTCGGGCGGCTGCGCGAGGCCGTACTGGCCTATTATGCCGAACACCTGCCGCAGGGTGAGCTGGATTATCTGGAAGTGGTGGATCCGGACCGCATTGAGCCTCTGGGGGAGATTTCTTCCGGGGCTCTGGCCGCAGTGGCCATGCGTCTGGGCAAGGCCCGCCTCATCGACAACAAACATATCGAGCCGTAAATGTCTCTGCGAACCTTTCTGCAAGCCAAACTGCACCGGGCCGTCATCACCGGAGCCGAGATCGACTATGAAGGCTCCGTGGCCATCTGCCCGGACCTGATCCGCGCCGCCGGATTTCTGCCCAACGAGCGGGTGGACATCTACAATGTGGATAACGGTGAGCGCTTTTCCACATATGTCATCACCGGGGAAAAGGGAGAAATCTGCCTGAACGGCGCGGCGGCCCACAAAGGGACGCCGGGACAGAAGGTCATTATCGCCGCCTACGTGCATCTCACGCCGGAGGAGGCGACCAGCCATGAGCCCGTGGTGGTGCTGGTGGGAGAAAATAACGGCATTATCCGCAAGACGGGAGGGTCGGCATGAGGAGTCTGACGGATTTTCATCGCTCCAAGAAAGAGGGCGGCAAGATCGTGATGATGACGGCTTACGATTGTCCCGGCGGCAGGTTGTGCGAAGAGGCGGGCGTGGACGTTATTCTGGTGGGAGATTCTCTGGGCATGGTCGTCCTCGGCTACGATTCCACCGTGCCCGTGACTCTGGAAGACATGATTCATCATTCCCGCGCCGTGCGGCGTGGCGCCAGAGATACCTTCATCCTGACGGACATGCCCTTTCTGACGTATCAGATTTCCCCGGCCCAGGCCCTGGAAAACGCGGCCCGGCTGATGCGGGAGGGCGGCTGCGACGGCGTGAAGCTCGAAGGCGGGGCGGAAATAGCGGCTCAGGTCCGGGCTCTGACTACGGCCGGCATTCCCGTCTGCGGACATGTGGGACTGACTCCGCAGTCGGCCACGGCTCTTGGCGGCTACAAGGTACAGGCCCGCACGGCCGAAGCCGCGCGCAAACTTCTGGACGACGCTCTGGCTCTGGAAGCGGCCGGAGCCTTCATGATCGTGGTGGAGTGCGTGCCCGCGCCGGTGGGCGGGCTCGTTGCCGGAAAAGTGAACGTGCCGGTCATCGGCATCGGGGCCGGGGCGGATTGCGATGGCCAGGTGCTGGTTTTTCACGATGCTCTGGGCATGTTCGACCGCTTCACTCCGAAATTCGTGCGCCGTTTCGCCGAGGTGGGCCGCGCCGCGCGGGAAGGGCTGGCGGAATACGCGGCCCAGGTCCGGGACGGCCGCTTTCCCGCCCCGGAGCATTCCTTCGGCATGCAGGACGAGGAATTGCGCAAGATTTACGGCAATTAAATTGTGAGGCCAGATGACTGCCGCTACACATCCAGCCTGCTGCTCCGGGCGGTGACGCGCGAAACAGGTGTGACCGGCACAAAAAAAAGGACTCGAGCGGATATGCTGGAGTCCTTTTTTTTCTGGTAGCGAGGGAGGGAATTGAACCCCCGACACTGCGGATATGAGCCGCATGCTCTGACCGTCTGAGCTACCTCGCCATATTCGTTTCGGACAGCCGCCTCGAAAACGAAACCGCCTGATACAGAGGCGGGAATGAAAAGGCAAGCTTTTTCCCGAACCGGAAATTTTGTACGTTGATTCGTGACTTCGGATGGAGTAACGAGTCAGACTGAAAATGTATGACGATGGCCGGTTGTCTGCCCGGTGTGGAAAAACAGGAGGAATATTCATGTCCGAGAACAAGCGGCGGCACGTCCGGAAGGATTGCCTGATTCCGGTCCGTTTCACCTACAATGGAGAACGCAGAACCTTTTATGCCCGGCTGGTCAATTACGGCGACGGCGGGATCTGCCTGAAAACCCGTACTCCGGTGCGGCAGGGCGCGCGTCTGGAACTGTCCCTGGAAGGGTATACGCCGGAAGCGGAAAAGCTGGTCCCCTACGAGCGCTATCCCGTGGCCGTGCGCTGGAGCAAACAGATCCCCGAACGCAGGCTGCCCGTTTACGAAACCGGGTTGCAGTACGTCGGGTAGATTTCACAGGGCTCCGTGCCGTACACGGAGCCGAGCCTTCATCCTTCCTCATCGGGCCGGTTGCGGAATCCTTGCCCCCGCGGCCGGCCCGGCTTCCCGAACAATTTTCCGTTCCGGCCCGCCGGGAAGGGGCGTTTCCCGGCGGCACGGTCCTTTCCGCTTGAAATGATTCCCCTTCTGTGAAAAGAGTACAATACGAACCCGGCTTTTGGGAGTATCAACTCTTTATGACTGTCCTGATTCCCCGCGTTCTTTTTTTCTGCCTTGTGGCGGGTTTGGCCGTTGGTCCGGCTCACGCCGGAGAATGGAGACCCCTCGCCGACGGGCTGGAACTGCGCGAGTTTCTTGTGCCGGACGCGCTGGGCGATCTGGCCGGTGCTCAAGGGGGCATGGCCGTGGTGCGTATCGACCCGGCCAAATACGAGGTGAGTCTTGGCGCGGCGCTGTATTCCGGGCGCCCTCTGTCCATGCAGGAGTGGGCCCGCCAGTTCGGTTTCACTGCGGTCATCAACGCGGGCATGTTCCGCTCCGACGAACGCCTGCGCAGCACCGGACTGATGCGCGACGCGGGAATGGAAGTCAGTTCCTTTTTGCATCCGGACTACGGGGCCTTTCTGGCGTTTCATCCCCGGGACAAGTCCCTGCCCGCCCTGCGTTGGGTGGACCGCAAGTTTGACGCCGACTGGCGGGAAGTACTGGAGCGGTACGATGGAGTGATTCAGAATTATCGCCTCATCAGCCGGAACCGGGAAAATCTCTGGAAACCCACGGAACGCAGACATTCCGTGGCGGCCGTGGGTATGGATGCGGATGGACGCCTGCTTTTCATCCATTGCCGCCCGCCGCTGTCCATGTACGAATTCGCTCAGGCACTGCTGGATCTGCCGCTGGCTCTTGTCGGCGCGATGTATGTGGAGGGCGGGGCCGACGCGGGCTTATACGTGCATGTGGAGGGCTTTGTGGGGCGCTGGGTGGGTGAGTACCAGAGCGACTTTCTGCTTCAGGGCAGCAACCGGAATTTCTGGCCCACTCCCAATGTGCTCGGCGTCCGGGCCCGGCAGACACACTGAATTTACACATCGGCCGCGCCGTGGGCTGATTCACCTCACCGCATCTTTGACCACGGCCGGTCTCACTTCCCATGATACCGTATGTCCATTTTTCAGCTCGTTTCTGAATATACACCGCGCGGAGATCAGCCTGCGGCCATTGACGCTCTGTGCGAGGGCATCCGGCAGGGCGTGGCCGACCAGGTGCTGCTGGGCGTGACCGGCTCGGGAAAAACCT
Source organism: Pseudomonadota bacterium (assembly GCA_030529235.1). Lineage (GTDB taxonomy): Bacteria > Desulfobacterota > Desulfovibrionia > Desulfovibrionales > Desulfomicrobiaceae > Desulfomicrobium. Next base: position 6,274 of record JAUMXF010000029.1, on the reverse strand, counting down.
TTACCATGGCCCAGACCATCGCCCGTCTGGGTCGTCCGGCCCTGATCATGGCCCCGAACAAGACGCTGGCCGCGCAGCTCTACAATGAGTTCAAGGGGCTGTTTCCGCGCAACGCCGTGGAATATTTCGTCAGCTATTACGACTATTACCAGCCCGAAGCCTATCTGCCGCACTCGGACACCTACATAGAGAAAGACTCGGCCATCAACGACGACATTGACAAGCTGCGCCACGCCGCCACTCATGCGCTGCTGACCCGCCGGGACGTGATCATCATCGCCTCCGTGTCCTGCATCTACGGTCTGGGTTCGCCCGAATATTACGCCAAAATGATCATCCCGGTGGAATGCGGGCAGGCGGTTTCCATGGAGAATGTCATCAGCCGGCTGGTGGACGTGCAGTACGAACGCAACGATTACGATCTGCACCGGGGAGCGTTCCGTGTGCGCGGCGACGTGCTGGAAATCATTCCGGCCTACAAGCACGAGCAGGCCCTGCGGCTGGAGTTTTTCGGCGACGAGATCGACGGTATCTACGAGACCGATCCTTTGACGGGCGAAATTCTGTCCCGCGTGCAGAAGACCGTGATCTATCCGGCCAGCCATTACGTTTCAGACCGTGACAACCTGGGCCGGGCCATGAACGACATCCGCGAGGAACTGCGCCTGCGTCTGGAGCATTTTCAGCGCGAGAACATGCTGGTGGAAGCCCAGCGTCTGGAACAGAAAACCCAGCTCGATCTGGAGATGATGGAGGAGCTGGGCTACTGCAACGGCATCGAGAACTATTCCCTGCATCTGGACGGCCGTGTGACGGGTCAGCCGCCAGCCACGCTGCTGGACTATTTTCCCGAGGATTTCCTGCTCTTCGTGGACGAATCGCACATCACCGTGCCGCAGATAGGGGGCATGTTCAACGGCGACCGTTCCCGCAAGCAGACTCTCGTGGATTACGGCTTCCGGTTGCCCTCGGCCCTGGATAACCGGCCCCTGTGCTTTGACGAGTTTCTGGCCCGTATCGGCACCTCGGTCTTTGTCTCGGCCACGCCCGGCCCCTGGGAGCTGGAGAGGGCCCAGGGCGTGGTGGTGGAACAGATCATCCGGCCCACGGGTCTGGTGGACCCGGAAGTGGAGATCATCCCCACGGCGGGCCAGATGGACCACCTCATGGGAGAGTGTCTGGCCCGCGTTAGCCGGGACGAACGGGTCATGGTCACCACCCTGACCAAGCGTATGGCCGAGGATCTGACCGAGTTTTTGCAGGCGCGGGGAGTGCGCGCCCGCTATCTTCATTCGGACATCGATACCCTGGAGCGCGTGGCCATTATCCAGGCCCTGCGGGCCGGAGAGTTCGACGTACTGGTGGGCATCAACCTGCTGCGCGAGGGATTGGACATCCCGGAAGTGTCGCTGGTGGCCATTCTGGATGCGGACAAGGAAGGATTTCTGCGCTCCACGCGTTCCCTCATCCAGACCTTTGGCCGTGCGGCACGCCATGTGCGCGGCCATGTGCTGCTCTACGCGGACAGTGAGACGCGCTCCATGCGCGAGGCGCTGGAGGAGACCCGGCGGCGGCGGGAAAAACAGCGTAGTTACAATGCCGAGCACGGTATCACGCCGCAGAGCGTACGCAAGGAATCCGGGAACGTGCTCTATGAGCTGCACCGGGAGATCACGGACAAGGATCGCGCGGCCGAGGAGCCGGCTCCTTATGCCGTTGATTCCGGAAATGTGAAAAAGGAAGTGGCCAGACTCACGCGGGCCATGCGCAAGGCGGCCGAAGCTCTGGAATTCGAGGAGGCGGCGCGTCTGCGGGATCGCATTGCCGCTCTGGAGAAGATGGGAAACGGCGGGAAATGAACGGGCCTGTCCAACCATTTCTTCAGTAGAACAGCACGAATGAAATTGCGGGACTTGTCGGCCGTTTTGAGCGCTGTGATGCGGCATGCCGGACATTTGCCGGAGATAACAGACAACGCTTTGTGAATTTGGATAGGCGGAGCTTTCCGGGTCAGCCTGAGGCGGACGCAAAGCTCCGAGACGGATGTCCCGGAGCTTTGCGTCACCTTAAAGCGAGTTTCAGGCCTTGTTTCTTCTGCGCATGCCGATCACGCCCGCGAGTCCGGCCCCCAGCAGCCACACTGCACCAGGTACAGGAACCGCCTTGGCGGAGATGATCATGTCATCGAAATCACGGTCGACGACGCACATGTCGTTGAAGCCGATCAGGTACATTCCTTTGGTCAGGAAAATGGAATTGACCGTCATATCTTCCATTAGCTTGAAAATCCGTACGCAACTGTCGTCGTCAGGCCAGACGTTTGCGGCAAGGCGAGCGCCGTCAAGGCCGGACTCAAACCATAACGAAGCGATGTCCATATTGGCCCTGGTTTCGCCGACAGCGGTCACAGAATTTTTGAAAATCACCTCTGACCCAGGCATCCGCAGCAGGCTATTGTTGTACGCAGCCTCTTTTCCCAGAAAGGTAAGGTCGTACTGCCCGGTCAACGGCTGAGCTTTAACCGGCGTCACTTCGGCCAGAAAACCGGGGTTCAGAAACAAGTTGTCGATTCCATAGATTGCAGCAAATCCGGATGTACAATGAAACAACAGGGCAAAGAACATGACGGCAGTGAGTTTGGTTCTCATTTTCTGCTCCGAATCGTAAGAAGTTGGAAAGACTGCGCAAACAGAACCGGAAAATGGCCATTTCAGTCTGCTTTCCTATTCTTTCTTCTTCTTTTCCGGATGCCACAAGCATGGAATAATTTTTCACGCCTAGGTTCTATATAGCGCGATATTGAATATATCATCAAAATTGTGAAATTATTAATTTTAACAGGAAGGTAATATTTATTTTGTATTGTGATATATTTTATAGAAATATTTAATATTGAAATGTTAAATTTATTTATTAATAAGTTCAGTAAGGTATATGCTGTTTTTTGCTGTTTCCTGTGTATTCTGAATAGTATCAGAAAAGGGGTATTTTTCAGAGAAAGTATTATCAAGTGTGATGTGGAATTTCGGACACAAAATATGAGGGAAGTTTTGCTCCCATTCAAATAGCACCACTGTCCATGATGAGTTGGACATGAATTATTTTGTTTTGAGGAGCGGCGAGATAAATTTTTTCATAACATATTGTATTCCATTGTAAATCTTCCCCTTTTTCCACTTTATATGACTCCTGAATTTTGCGAGTGTGCTTTTGTCTCTCATCCCTTGGTATTACCAAGTGTGAGTCAAAAGTTCTGGAGCACCTATGGAGATATATTTTCAGCCTTTTTTAGGTAATATCGCCCTGTGGGGACGGTTGGCGGATACGGGCAAACCGCATGGAATCCCGATTATGCTGCCTCCGATGAATTGTGGAGCCTGAGGGAAATTTTTTAAGGGCACATGGAAATATCCCCGACTTGACTTGTCCGCCATATGTAACCCCCTTAGTTTCAATGAATACAGCCACTGAAATTGCAGAACTTGCCACCCGTCTTGAGCGCTATAACGTGGCGTACCGGAGTGGCGCGCCGGAAATCTCCGATGCCGAGTACGACCTGCTGGTGGAAACTCTCCGCGGGCTGGAGCCGGAGCATCCTTTTCTGCAACGTGTGGAACCGGAAGAGTTTTCCGGCCGGCCCGAAGTGCGTCATCCCCAGCCCATGCTGTCCACGGAGAAGGCCTATACCCGGGAAGATCTGGCCCGCTTCGTGGCTCGTGTGCGCAAGGAAGCGGAGGAGATTGGTGTGCTCAACCCGCTGTTCCGGGTCACACCCAAACTCGACGGTCTGGCAGGGCGCGACGACGGTACGGTATTTGCCACACGCGGCAACGGCGAGGTGGGCTACGAGGTCAGCTCGGCCTTTGCCAAAGGTATGGTGCCGGAAGGCGGGCGCGGTTTGGGCATGGGAGAGATGGTGGTGGTCCGGAGTTATTTCGACGCGCATCTGGCCGGAAAGTTCGAGCACCCGCGCAATCTGGTGGTAGGCATCGTATCCGCCGATACGGTGAATGAAGACGCCCGCCGTGCGCTGGATGCCGGGGCCGTGCGCTTTGTGCCCTACGCCATGCTGCCCCGATGGGAAGGAGACGGGGATGAACTGGTGCGGCGCATGGAGGACATCGCCGGGGAACTGGCCGCGGAAGTGGACTACCCGTTGGACGGCATGGTGGCAGAGGCCGTGGACGAGGATGTGCGGCGCAGCATGGGGGCCACCAATCATCACTACCGCTGGCAGATCGCCATCAAGCGCAAAGGGGAGACGGCCCGGACCACGGTGGAGGATGTTGTCTGGCAGGTGGGGCGCACGGGCAAGGTCACGCCGGTGCTGCGCGTGGCGGCCACCAGCCTGTCCGGGGCGACCATCCGCCGTGTCACGGCGCACAACGCGGGGTTTCTGGAGAAAAACGGACTTGGCGTGGGCGCGGAAATCGAAATCATCCGCAGCGGCGAGGTCATCCCCAAGGTGGAGGAGGTCGTTCATGCCGCCGCGCCGGAACTGCCTGCGGAGTGTCCGTCCTGCGCCGCGAAGCTCATCCGCGAGGGAGATTTTCTGCTTTGTCCCGACGAGCATTGTCCGGCTCAGGCCGTGCAGGCTCTGGAGCACTGGTTCAAAACACTGGGCAATGCGGACTGGTTCGGCCGCAAGACCCTCGAACGGATGGCGGCCGCCGGATACGATGAGCTGGAGAAAGTTTATGGATTGGGCGAGGAGGATTTCCGGCGTATGGGCTTTGGTCCTGTGCAGTCGTCCAATCTGGCCGAAGCCGTGTTTTTGAGCCGGACCCGCCCGGTGGAAGACTGGCGGTTTCTGGCCGCTCTGGGTGTGGAGGGATTGGGCACGGGTGACAGCCGCAGACTGCTGGAGAATTTTCGTCTGGAGGAGGTGCCGGATCTGACGGCGGAGCGGATCGAAGCCATCCACGGTTTCGGGAATGTCACGGCCCGGAGCATTGTGGACGGCATGAAACGCCGGGGGCCGATCCTGCGCCACATGCTGGATCTGGGTTTTCGGATTGTGCCCACCGGCGCGGCCAGGCCAGCCGATGCGGCCGCTCCAATGGCCGGGAAGCATGTGGTTTTTACCGGCAAGATGGCCGCCTCCCGCGAGACCATGCAGGAACAGGCGCGCGCTCTGGGCGCGCTGGTGCAGAGCGCGGTCAACGCCAAGACGGACTATCTTGTCTGTGGAGAGAAAGTGGGTGCGGCCAAATTGGCCAAAGCCCGCCAGATCGGCACCCGGATTCTGACGGAACAGGAATATCTGGCTCTTGTGGACGGGAAGTGATGCGGCGGGAAGGGGCACTGCGAGGCATTGTCATCGTTTCGGCAACGCCTCCGGATGTCTGCCGGTTCAGTATCCTCCTTGCCTCATTGTGGGATTATGTCATCTGATGCAAGGCTTTTTCAGGAAGCAAGCAGATGGAGAGCATCTTGAGTCTGTCTTCTGTCGCGATCTCCTGGATTGATCAGGAAGAAAATTACGGACGTCATGTCGTCCGGTCATTCCTTGTAAGGTGCGCTCCGTACGGGCATGTTCTGGATGTGGGTGCGGGGTGCGGAAATGACTTGGCGATCGCCCGCGATGTTTGCCCGGAAGCGGTATGCCATGCCATCGAGTGTTTTCCTCGAAATGCCGCTGCATTGGAGAACCAAGGTTTCCCGGTGAATTCTCTCAACCTTGAGCGCGACAGGTTCCCCTTTGAAGACGCTTGTCTTGACGTGATCATCGCCAATCAGATTCTGGAGCACACCAAGGAGCTGTTCTGGATTCTGCACGAAATGTCGCGTTGCCTGAAAGTGGGGGGCCGTCTGCTGATCGGCGTGCCGAATGTGGCCGCTTTTCATAACCGCATTCTGCTGTTGTTCGGCAGGCATCCTTCCCAGGCCAAGTCGTGTTCCGCCCATGTGCGCTGCTTTTCCAGAAATGATTTTCTGGACTTTCTGGGCAGAACATTTCCCGGCGGTTACGATCTGGAAGCCTTTGCCGGAAGCAATTTCTATCCATTTCCCAAATGCATTGCCAGACCGCTGGCCGCTTTTCTTCCATCCATGGCGCAATCAATCTTTTTCCTTCTGCGCAAAAAAACCGGCTATACCGGGAGTATAGTCGATTACCCGCGTAAGTATCCGTTGGAGACAAATTTCTGGCTCGGCTGAGGTGGGGCGGTGGATTTCGCGGTGACCCGCTTCGTTTGGTTTCAACATCAGGAGAAAAACATGTCTGTTCCGGTAATTATCATGGGCGCCGGGGGGCGCATGGGCTCGACGCTGA
>JAUMXF010000028.1:17836-22772 GCA_030529235.1 Pseudomonadota bacterium | reverse complement strand
CCTAAGTGCTGCGGCTGGCCATCTCGCGAGTCCGGGCATCGATGATTTTCTCCTCATGCCGGCGTTTTTTCTCCGCCGCCTCGCGGATTTTCGCCGCCAGTTCCACCGGTCCGCCATCTTTCATCAGGTAGTCGGCGGCACCCAGACGCATGCCTTCGACGGCCCATTCCATGGACGAGGCTTCCGTCAGCATGAGCACTTCCACCAGAGGATATCGCGCCTTGATGCTCCGCAGCAGGTCCATGGACTGCCCGCCGGAATCGTCCACCTCCAGAATGACCACTTCGATTTCGCCGTGGCGGGCCAGAATACGCATGGCATCCTCGCCGTTGTCCGTATGGAGCAGTTCAACCGGCCATGTCTCCAGACTTTTTTCGATGGGCTCCATGAACCGGATGTCGCTGTGGATCAGCAGCACGCTCATTTTACGCTCCCCTTGGCCGGACACGATGATTCCCTGACCGTAAAAGGCAATGGACGTGCCAGAATCGCCATCGGCTATGTTTCCGGGGCTATGGAAGTGAAAGAAGGTATCTTTGTAATGCATTGATTTATTTTGACTAAAAATAATCCAGTCAGAGAAGAAAAGCCGGGCCCATGGAAAATGGATAGGTCGGATGAGTCCGCAGAGGAAAAAATCGGGGCGTTTCTCCCCATGAGGGAAAAACACCCCGCGCCTGGGTGGATGAATTTAGTATGCTGAAATATAAAGATAAATGTGTATCTATGTCTGTTGATGGGGCGTTTTTCCCCGGAAAGGTCATCCGCAAGATCAGAGGGTGCAGGCGCCCGGTGCTCTTTTTATGGCCGCGTTTCAAAAAGATCCGGGGAGTACGGTCGGCCGGAAATTTCGGCATTTTCCGCTCCGGTGGTCTTTTCTTCAGGGGATAATGTGTTTATCTGGCCCATCTGGCGGCTTTCCGAAACCCCAAACCAAGGATATGCACATGCAGGAAATACGCGGAACGACCATTCTGGCCGTCAAGGATGAACACGGCGTGGCCCTGGCCGGGGACGGACAGGTCACCCTGGGGCAGGCCATTGCCATCAAGCACGGCGCCCGCAAGGTCCGGCGTCTGTACCGTGACCGGATTGTCTGCGGGTTCGCCGGGTCCACGGCGGACGCGTTCACGCTTTTTGAAAAATTCGAGGCCAAGCTGGAGGAATTCGGCGGCAATCTGGTCCGGGCCAGCGTGGAACTGGCCAAGGACTGGCGCAGCGATAAATATCTGCGGCGTCTGGAGGCCATGCTGCTGGTGGCCGACGCTGAAACCATCCTGATCATCAGCGGCACCGGAGACGTCATCGAGCCCGACGACGGTGTGGCGGCCATCGGCTCCGGCGGGCCTTACGCCCTGGCCGCGGCCCGCGCCCTGCGCCGGCATACGGAGCTTCCGGCCGGGGAGATCGTACGCGACGCCATGGCCATTGCGGCGGAGATCTGCGTGTACACCAACGACCACATCATTTTTGAAACCGTAACCAGGAACGCCTGATGAATACCCTGACTCCGAAGCAGATCGTAGCCGAGTTGGACAAATACATCGTCGGCCAGACCGAGGCCAAGCGCATGGTGGCCATCGCCCTCAGAAACCGCTGGCGGCGGCGGCAGCTGGAGCCGGAACTGGCCGAGGAGATCGCGCCCAAGAATATACTCATGATCGGCCCCACGGGCGTGGGCAAGACGGAAATCGCGCGCCGTCTGGCCCGGCTGGCCGGTTCGCCCTTCATCAAGGTGGAGGCCACCAAGTTCACCGAGGTGGGCTATGTGGGCCGGGACGTGGAGTCCATCATCCGGGATCTGATGGAGATCGGCGTGAACCTGGTCCGGCAGGAAGAGGAAGCCTCCGTCCGCGTCCGGGCCGAGGCTTCGGCCGAGGAACGCCTGCTGGACATCCTGCTGCCGACCAAACCTCTGGAATCCGGCACTGTGGAATACGTGGGGCCGGAGTCGTCCTCTTCCGATGCCACCCGGGAAAAACTGCGTCAGTTGTGGCGCGCGGGCAAGCTGGACGACCGCATGGTGGAGGTGGAAGTCTCCGTGCCGGGCGGCGGTATGCAGGTCATGGGCATTCCGGGCATGGAAGGCATGGAAATGCAGATGCAGGACATGTTTTCCAAGGTTTTCCCCAAGCGCAAGAAAACCAAGAAGGTGCGGGTCAAAAACGCCTACGAGATTCTGATCCAGTCCGAGTGCGAGCGCCTCATCGACATGGACAAGGTGCATGAGATCGCCCGCGAGCGGGTACAGGAATCGGGCATCGTTTTTCTGGACGAAATCGACAAGATCTGCGGAGGCGGAGGATCGGGCAAGGCCGACGTGTCTCGCGAGGGCGTTCAACGCGACCTCCTGCCCATCGTGGAGGGCTCCACGGTGAACACCAAGTACGGCATGATCCGCACGGATCACATCCTGTTCATCGCGGCCGGGGCCTTTCACATGTCCAAACCCTCGGATCTGGTGCCGGAACTTCAGGGCCGCTTTCCCCTGCGGGTGGAGCTTTCGGCCCTGACCCAGGAGGATTTCTACCGCATTCTGACCGAACCCAAAAACGCCCTCACCGTGCAGTACACCGCTCTGCTGGGCACGGAAGGCGTGCGGGTGGAATACGCGGACGAAGGGCTGCGCGAAATCGCCCGCTTCGCCCAGAAGATCAACGAGGAAACGGAGAATATCGGCGCACGGCGGCTGTACACCATCATGGAACGCATTGTCGCGGACTTGTCTTTCGACGCGCCGGACATGTCCGCCGAATCGGTGCGCATCGACCGGGACTATGTGGCCGCGGCTCTGCAGGACGTGCAGGAAGACCGGGACCTGACCCGCTATATTCTTTAGGCTGGACAGCGTACATCATTCAACCAGACGGAGAGAGCATGAACCGCGAAGCATTCCGGGCGTCCATCCTGCTGGAGGCCCTGCCGTACATCCGCGAATTCTACGGCCAGACCGTGGTCATCAAATACGGCGGACACGCCATGAAGGACGAGGCCCTGCGCCGGGGATTCGCCCTGAACATTCAGCTTCTGCGCTACATCGGAGTCAATCCGGTCATCGTGCACGGCGGCGGACCGCAGATCGGGAAGATGCTCGAACAGCTCGGCATTGTCTCGGAATTCCGCCAGGGCCTGCGCGTGACCGACGACGCCACCATGGACGTGGTGGAAATGGTGCTGGTGGGCAAGGTCAACAAGGAGATCGTGAACCTGATCAATGTTCAGGGCGGCAAGGCCGTGGGGCTGTCCGGCAAGGACGGCAATCTGATCCGGGCGCAGAAGCTGGAGATGGCCGTGGAGCGGGCCGACGCGCCGCCGGAAATCATCGACCTGGGCAAGGTCGGCGAAGTGGCGGCCGTGGACATCGGCCTCATCGATTCCCTGCAGCGTTCCGGCTTCGTGCCGGTCATCGCCCCCGTGGGCGTGGATGACGACGGCAGCACCTACAACATCAACGCCGATTCCGTGGCCAGCGCCGTGGCCGTAGCCCTGGGCGCCAAAAAGCTCATCCTGCTCACGGATGTGCCGGGCGTGCTGGACAAGAAGGGAGAGCTCGTCTCGTCCATGACCCTGCATCAGGCCGTGCGCGCCCTGGAGCAGGGCGTGATCACCGGAGGCATGATCCCCAAGATCAAATGCTGCCTGGAAGCCGTGGACGGCGGCGTGGGCAAGGCGCACATTCTGGACGGCCGGGTGGAAAACGTGATCCTTCTGGAAATGTTCACGCAGGGCGGCGTGGGCTCGGAGATCACGCGGAAGTAGCCGCTCATTGTACGCAAAAAGCCCCGGCCGAAAATCCGGGGCTTTTTTGTCGCCGTGACGGTCGGACCCGAGACGGAGTTTTACCTTCAGAGAGAGGCCGCGTCCGCCTCCACCTGGGCGCGCATGGCCGCCCGCTCCGCTTCGATGCGCCGGGCCAGCTCCGGATCGTTCAGGGCCAGAATCTGGGCGGCCAGCCATGCGGCGTTGCGCGCGCCGACCTTGTCCAGAGCCAGAGTTCCTACGGGGAAACCGGGCGGCATCTGGATGGTGGCCAGCAGCGCGTCCAGCCCGGAGAGGGAAGAGGCGGTGACCGGAATGCCCAGAACCGGGCGGATGGTCTGGGCGGCCACGGCTCCGGCCAGGTGGGCGGCCAGACCCGCGGCACAGATGAAGACCTGCACTCCGTCTTTCTCGAGCTCGCGCACCAGGCGGCTGGTCCGCTCCGGGGTCCGATGGGCCGAGGTCACGGTGAAGACGTGGCTGATGCCCAGTTTTTCCAGCACTTCCACGCAGGGTCTGATCACGCCTTCGTCGGATTTGCTGCCCATGAATACCGCGACCTGCGTCATGCTTTCCTCCCCAGACCCTTACAGGCGATGTCCGTTCTGTGGTAGCTGTTGTCGAAACGAATGCGCTCCACGGCCTCGTAGGCGCGGGCGCGGGCCTTTTCCAGATCGGCTCCCAGGGCGGTCACACCCAGCACGCGGCCGCCGGTGGTGATGATCCGGTCGCCGTCCCTTTTGGTTCCGGCCTGAAAGACCACCACATCCGGAAGTTTCTCGGCCTCTTCGATGCCTGTGACGGTCATGCCTTTGGGATAAGTCCTGGGGTAGCCCCTGGCGGCCATGACCACGCAGCAGCTGGTTTCCGGCCGGAAGGACACCTGTCCTGCGGCGAGGTCCCCCGCGGTACAGGCGGTCATGATGTCCACCAGATCGGAGTCCAGACGGGCCATGAGCGGCTGGCATTCGGGGTCGCCGAAGCGCACGTTGTACTCCAGCACCATGGGGCCCCGGTCCGTCATCATGAGACCGGCGTAGAGCACGCCGCGGAAGGGATGTCCCAGAGCGGCCAGACGGTCCACGATGGGTCGCATGCACAGATCGGTCATGGCGGCGTACCGGCTCTCGCCGAGTACCGGCGCGGGGCTGTAGGCTCCCATGCCGCCGGTGTTGGG
>JAUMXF010000028.1:15572-17736 GCA_030529235.1 Pseudomonadota bacterium | reverse complement strand
GCCTCCTCGTACCGGTCAAAAACCGCGAAGGCGGCCGTGGGCACGCCGGTTTCGCGCATCATGTTCTTGGCGAAAGCCTTGGAGCCTTCCAGCCGGGCGGCAAAGGCGCAGGGACCGAAACAGGCGATGCCGGCCTCTTTCAGGGCGTCGGCCAGACCGAGAACCAGCGGCGCTTCGGGTCCGGTCACCACCAGATCGATGGCATGGGCGCGGGCGAAGGCCACAATGCCGCCGATGTCGTCGTCCCTGAGATCGATGTTCTGGCCCAGCCGGGCCGTGCCGCCGTTTCCCGGAGCGATGTACAGGCTGCGGACCTTCGGGCTCCGGCTGATTTTCCAGACCAGGGCGTGTTCGCGGCCGCCCGAGCCGACAAGCAGAATGTTCACGGCAAGCCTCCGTGTGTGGTTGAAAAAAACAGGCGGCCCATGGCGGTTTACGGCCGGGACCGTCCGGTCCGGACGTGTTACGGCGCGTCCAGGTTCCTGAGGATCGAATCTTCTTTCAGATAGTCCTGCAGCGCCGCCGGCGGAATGACGATCTCATCGCAGAAATCAAGGGCCTGAACGACATGCGGAAACCCGCAATAGTGGCATCTGCCCAGATGCACGCCATCTTCGGCAATGTGGAAGTCGGTCATGACCGCGACGGCGTCGGTCACGGTGAAAAAGCCGTCCAAGGATTGCGATTCGTTTTCTTCATCCAGGTAAACCTGATTGCAGCCGAACTGGGAAAAGACCTCCGCCCATTCCTGCTCGGAAGTCCCGCCACGCCACTCGTCGAATCTCTTCTGTGTTTCCCGGTTCAGATACTCCTTGAAATCCTCAAGGCGGACGGGATCGATTTCTGTCCAGAAATCAATGGGTTTTCTGGTCCGCGCGTTGTACATGACGTTTTTTCTTTCACTGCTGGGATAGGGGCCGCACAGGTATTCCGTATGGATGATGAACGAACGGATGAAGCTGTTTTTGAAGGTGTAGGTGAGCCCTGCCGACATACACTCTTCCTTTCGCGGCAGATGGCTCCGGTCAAAGGCGTCCAGCAGCGCATCCTGCTGCATGGCCCGGAGCCTGTCCGGCGAGATTTCCGTCAGGGACACGTCCAGTTCCTTTTTGCCGTCGGCGCTGACCCATTTTCCGGTGATGCCGGAGCCTTCAAGAACGCACAGGAATTCACCGGTCTTCTCACCCTTGGTGTTTCGTTCGGTCAAAGTGAGAGAGGGACCCTGTTTTGCGCCCTTGAGGTCAATGTCCAGGCCGGTTTTCTGATAGAAATACGAGCCTCCGGCCTCTCCGTCTCCGGCCGGAATCATAAGGGACATGCCCACGGGGTAGCGGCCGATGGTGCCCGCGTAAGTCTCTGCACAGGCGGCGGCCGGAAGGAGCAGGAAGGCCAGCACGGGAAGAAAAGCGCGGAAAACGGACATGTGGCCTTAACCTCGGCGTTTGAACAGTTTTTCCAGATCCGGCACGCTCCAGCGCACAGTCACAGGGCGGCCGTGGGGGCAGAAATCCTTGTCCGGCAGCAGGTTCCAGGCGTCCAGCAGGGCCAGGGCCTCGTCCGGGGTCAGCGTGTCCCCGGCCTTGATGGCGGACTTGCAGGCCATGACCGCCCACAGATCGTGCATGGAGCGGGCCTTGTTCGCCAGCACGTCTTCCAGGAATTCACGCGCCGCGGCCGGAGCGAGCAGGGTGGGCACGGCCTGGATGAGCAGCCGCCGCGTTCCGGAAAGCTCCAGAGAGAAACCGAGACCCAGCAGGTCTGACCACATGTCCTGAAGTACGGTGGTCTGGCTCGGATGCAGGGACAGTTCCAGAGGCACCAGCAGGGGCTGGCGGTCGCCGCGCGTACCCTGGACGCTCAGGGCGTGGTAGAGGACACGTTCGTGAGCCGCGTGCTGGTCCATCAGCACCAGCTTCCCGTCTTCTATCAGGATGAGGTAGGTGCGGTCGAACTGCCCCAGATACCGGAGCGGCCGCTCCGGCGCGGAAGGGTGCGGCGCGGGCTCATGCAGGATGCCTGGCGGTTCCGGCGCAGGAGAGCGGGGCACTTCGATCCGGACCGGCGGGGCGGGGGAATATTGCGGTTCAGCCCGGACTTCGGGAGGATCGGGAAAAAGCAGCTGGGCGTTTCTGGAAGACGCGAATTTGTGATCCGGCGCATAGGC
>JAUMXF010000028.1:0-15472 GCA_030529235.1 Pseudomonadota bacterium | reverse complement strand
TTTCCCGGGTGCCGGGATATTCTGCCTGCCCGCTTTCCAGAGCGCGCAGCACCGCGCTTCGCACCAGCCGGAAAATGCCCTGTTCATCCTGAAAGCGCACCTCGGATTTGGCCGGGTGCACATTCACATCCACCTGATCCGGGGGGATGGACAGAAAAAGGACGGCCTGAGGGTATTCCTTGCCCAGGATTTTTCCCCGGTAGGCCTCGCGCACGGCGCTCAAAATCAGCCGGTCCTGTATGGGACGCTGGTTCACGTAGATCAGGATGCGGTCCGGTCTGGCCTGAGCCGTGGCCGGGTCGCCGGTCAGACCGGAGATGCGCAGACCGTGCTCCCGCCGCTCCACGGGCCGGAGATTGTCCACGATGTTTTCCGGCCATATGGCGGCCAGCCGCCGGGCCAGCGTTTCCCCGGCCAGAAAATGATGGACGGTCCGGTCTCCCTGGATGAATTCGAATTCCGCCTCCAGATGGGCCAGAGCCATGCGCGTTACGATTTCCGCGCATTTTCTGGCTTCTGTGCCGGGCTGCTTCAGAAATTTGAGGCGGGCCGGAACATTGGAAAAAAGATCGCCGACCTCGATGTCCGTGCCCCGGGGCAGGGCTGTTTTGGCTGCGCGCGTCGTCACGCCGCGGGTTACCTCCAGCACGGCGCCTTCGCCGTCCTCTCTGGCCGAGGCCAGACGGAAACGCGAGACAGAGGCGATGCTGGGCAGGGCTTCTCCCCGGAAGCCGAAGCTGTGGATGTTCTGCAGGTCGCCGACGCCGGAGAGCTTGCTGGTGGCGTGGCGCGTCAGGGCCAGTTCCAGCTCGTCCTCGGGAATGCCCCGGCCGTTGTCGCTGACGCGGATGAAGGACTGCCCGCCATCGCGGATATGGATGCGGATCCGGGTGGCTTCGGCGTCGAGGGCGTTTTCCACCAGTTCCTTGAGCACGCTGGCCGGACGTTCCACCACTTCGCCCGCGGCGATCTGGTTCTGCAATTCGGCGGACAGAAGACGGATAGGCTGCCGCATCAGCGCCCCACGGAGCCGATCTGGGCCAGGTTGAGCCGGAATTCAACGCGGGTGTCCGTGTCCGTGCGGCTCCAGGAGGTTTCGGCGGAGAAGCATTGATGGTCGTAGCGCAGGCTCAGAGTTTTTTCGAGATCGGCGTGAGCCTCCCAGTCCGTCCGGTACACGGCGGCGGCGCTCCATTGCGGGGAGAGGACGATCCCTCCGCCGAAAAAGGCGATGTTCTGACGTTTCTGGACCTGCCGTTTGTACTCGTCGATTTCTTTCAGGAAGGTCAGGCCGAAATTGGCATAGGCGCGGTTTTCCCAGGCGGTGAAAAGGGAATGCTCGTGTTCCGTGACTTTGCCTTCATAAGGGGAAAACCAGGTCTTGTTGGACAGGGCGAGCCAGGGCGTCAGGGTGGCGGTCAGGTCGGCCAGAACATCGGTAAAGGGCCGCCTGGGATAGACGTTTTCCATGTCCCGGCGGGTGGCCTCGCGGAAATCGTATCCCTGCTCCAGACGCAGCCGGGCCAGTTCGCCGTAATCGATCTTCAGGGCCGTTTCCCCCCGCTGGTCCGGATCGGGCAGGAGCTGTCCCCGTTTCGCGGTGAAGACGTTGGTCAGGGAATAGCGCAGCTCGTTGCGGGGCCTGATGCGGTCCAATTCATCGAAGTAAGGGTATCTGTTCTGGTCGGAGTAGGGGATGTATTCGTACTCCAGACGCGGCTGCACGGCGTGCCGCAGGGCGAGCAGGGAGGAGCCGCTCCCGGGCGTGAGACTGTCTTCGCCGGCCATGGCGAAGACGCGGGAAAACTCCGTGTACCCGGTGGCCGTGAATTCGGGCAGAAAGCGGCTGGGCATGCTGTTGTCGGGATCCACGTCCGGATGTTCGTTTTCGTAGCGTTCGACGACGTAGCCAGTCCACCTGAAGCCCAGCTTGGGGATGAGGGAGCCGTATGCCGAATGCAGGGGCAGACCGAGCATGGGATGGACATCGAAACGGGAGCCGGTGGTGCCGTATTCCCGCCAGAAAGCGGCGAACTGGGAGCTGCCTTCCAGAGTCAGGGGCGTGGAGGGCAGATTCATCTGGTACAGATGCAGATTCAGTTCCGGCAGACGCTGCAGAGTGGGATCGTTGGAGCGCCTGCGGCCGGGCAGTTTGTTGTTGGAACCGTACTCCAGATTCTGGGTGTATTCCACAAGGCCCTGGAAACCCGCGTTGGACCAGTTTCTGGTGAGCAGAAAGCGGTTCAGACGCAGCTCGTTGTCGTTGTCTTCCAGATCCCGGCCGAAGTGCTGGAGAAATTCCCGCCGGGTTTTCCTGAATCCCGAGTATCCCTTGGAGAATTCCCGCAGATAGTCCTGGTCC
The DNA here is from genome assembly GCA_030529235.1 of Pseudomonadota bacterium. Classification (GTDB taxonomy): domain Bacteria; phylum Desulfobacterota; class Desulfovibrionia; order Desulfovibrionales; family Desulfomicrobiaceae; genus Desulfomicrobium. The sequence continues at coordinate 13,110 of JAUMXF010000028.1, read as the reverse complement.
GAAACGAGATCCAGGTCCATCTTCACGCTCCAGGCCGGATCCGCGAGAAATCCGTCGAACTTGCCGCGCGCCCACCAGCGGTGGCGGTTCTCCCGTTTCATGTGGTCGTTGTCTTCGTAGAGAGAGGTGCCTTCCGTCTGCTGGTCGAACAGGTAGTCCAGTCTCCAGACGCCCTTGGTGTGGATGTCCGGGGCCAGCCGGTATTCTGCGCCGAGCATGAGCCCTTTGCCGGTCATGAGGTTGGCGAACAGGGTGGCGTCCTGCTCTTCGTCGATGACCTGATAGTAGGGCTGCTCGTAAATGAGCCCCAGATGTTCGCTGTGGCCGATCTCCGGGAGCAGGAAGCCGCTCTGGCGCCTGGTTTTGACCGGGATGACGGCATAGGGCGAGAAGAGCACCGGCTGGTCCAGAATCTGGAACCTCGGGGCCCAGAGGTGGGCGTAGCCATCGATGGTGATGTCGCCGCGGCTGGTCTTGATAGACCAGGCCGGCCGCTCCCCGTCGCAGGCGGTGACCGTGGCCTCGCGGAATTCGTAGGTATTGGGGCCCGTTTTTTTGAGGATGGCTCCTTCAAAATACATGTGCGGGCCGTCCATGAAGACCTGGCCGTTTTTCAGCCACCCGGCGTGGGAATTGAGATCGAATTCCGCTTCTTCGGCCTTGAGATAGTCGCCCTGAAATTTCGCCTGGATATTCCCGCGCAGATATACCCAGTTGGTGCTGTGATAATAGCGGGCGTAATCCGCCCGGATGTAATCCATGCCCCGGTCCAGCACCACGTTGCCGAAAGCCTCGATATACTGATTGTCATGGCTGGCTGAAGTGCTGTCGGCCAGAAGCCTCCAGGATTCGGGGGATTGATTCTCGGCCAGGGAAATCGTGGGTGGAAGAAGAAGCAGGGCGAGCAGGACGAGAATGCGCATGCCGGATGAGTAAACCATCCGGCCGCCGTTTCCTACCTGAAAAATTAGGGTTTTCGCTGCCGCGCGCCTGTCCTGGCATTCTCGTGCCGTGGGTTTTCGGAGCCCGCCGCTTTGGGGAAAAGGGTTTTTCAGCGGTCTGATATGCATGCCTTTGTTGCGGGAGATTGGGTTGTAATAAAGCGTTCCCGCCAGAAGCAGGATGGGCGCACGGTTAGCATACGAGGGCGCGAATGCCTAGTCCGGAGAATTTCCATCCCGGCCGGATCGGAAAATACGCCAAAAAAGGGACGGAAAACTTGTAACATATTAATTTAAAAAATAAAAATATGACAGAGAAGACCCTGTATTTCGCAAACAGCTTGACCATTGAATGGAACCTGATTTACTCGCCATGGATGTTTGCATGCCCGGCATCGAGGGCCGCCGGGGAATCTGAAATTCAATTCCGGGAGTAGTGCAAGGCTGTTTATGAATCTGCATGAATTTTTACAGGAGCATCACAAACAGATCTGCGCGCAATGGACGGAGGCCGTCATCAGGACGTATCCGGAGGAAGGAGCCAAGTTTTTCTCCGCGCCGTCCAGTCAGTTCGCCAATCCTGTGGGCCATACTTTTCAGGCCAATATCGAGCGTATGTTCCTGACGCTGGCCCGCGGGCTGGACGTGACTGAATGTACCAAGGAGCTCGACGGAATACTGCGCATCAGAGCGGTGCAGGGATTTACTCCCTCCGCCGCTCTTTGTTTTCTGCCCGCTCTGAAGGAGATTGTTTATCGCGAAATATCGCGGGCGTATCCGCAGGAGAACATGACTGAAGCTCTGCATGACTGGAATGTTGTCGTGGACCGGCTGACCATGCTGGGCTTCGACATCTATATGGGTTGCAGGGAAGTTCTCTGGAAGCAAAAGGCGAATCAGTTGTACGACAGAACGCACAAATTGCTTGAGAAGTCCAATCTTTTGAAAAGGGAGGAGGTTTCACGGTAGTGTTCAGTCACGTCTGTTCCAAGTCAACATTTTAGCGAGGTACAAGGTACATGAAAGCTCTTTACTCTCTTTTCCTGGTCTTTGCCCTCGCGGCATTGCCTTTGGTGGGCGCCGGGGCCTTGGGCATGGAGAAAGCCTTCGGACTGTACATACCCTTTCTGGCGGTAGCGGTCTTCATAGTGGGGTTCTGCGTGCGCGTTGTGGACTGGGCGAGGTCCGCCGTGCCGTTTTGCATTCCTACAACCTGTGGCCAGCAGGAGTCCCTGCCCTGGATCAAGGCGAACTGTATTGAGAATCCGTCCACAACCAAGGGTGTTGTCGGGCGGATGCTTCTGGAAGTGCTCTGTTTCCGCTCCCTGTTCCGGAATACCAAGGTCGACCTGCATGAAGGCACTGTGGTCACCTACAGTTCGAGCAAGTGGCTGTGGCTTGGAGCTCTGGCTTTTCACTACTCTTTTCTGATCATCGCCCTGCGCCATCTGCGTTTTTTCACCGAACCCGTTCCGGGCCTGATCCATGCTCTGGAATCCGTCGATTCCATGCTGCAGATCGGCGCGCCCGTTCTGTACCTGACGGATCTCGCCTTCGTCGTGGCCGTGAGCTATCTGCTGCTGCGCCGGGTGATCGTGCCGCAGATCCGCTATATTTCCCAGCCTCAGGATTTCTTTCCGCTCTTTCTGATTCTGGGCATCGCCCTCTCGGGCATTTTCATGCGCTATTTCGCCAAGGTGGACATCATCTCCGTGAAGGAGCTGACCATGGGACTGGCCACTTTTTCTTGGGTCATCCCCGAGGGCATCGGCGCGCTCTTCTATGTGCATCTTTTCCTTGTCTCCGTGCTGCTCGCCTATTTCCCCTTGAGCAAGCTCATGCACATGGGCGGAGTGTTCATGTCGCCCACGCGCAACATGAACTGTGCTTCCAGAAAGTTCCGGCATGTGAACCCCTGGAAGTTCGAGCATGTCCATTACCATACTTATGCGGAATACGAGGATGAATTCCGGGAAAAGATGGTGGAGAAAGGTATTCCCGTGGATAAGCCATTAGCCGAAGGAGCTGAGTGATGTCTGATCTGCCACGCCCAGAAGCGCTTTTTGCCCATATCGATCACAATCCGCCCAAAACGGATTGGATGGACGTGCCGGTGGAGATCAAACCCGGCCGCTACTGCTATGCCGCCAACCCGGACAGCGTGAACTACGTCGGCCTGCCCAACCCGCATAAATGGAATCCTCTGGAAGACGACTGGGGGCTGCCCGAGAACTGGCAGGAAATCATATTCAAGGGAATGCGCGAGCGGCTGCACAAGTTCCGTTCCTTCAAAATCTTCATGGACATCTGCGTGCGTTGCGGCGCCTGCGCGGACAAGTGTCACTTCTTCATCGGCTCCGGCGATCCCAAGAACATGCCGGTGCTGCGCGCCGAACTGCTGCGTTCCGTGTACCGGGGCGAGTTCACGACCTTCGGCAGGATTCTGGGACGGTTTGCCGGAGGCCGAAAACTCACCGCCGAGGTGCTCAAGGAGTGGTGGTACTACTTCTTCCAGTGTTCTGAATGCCGCCGCTGTTCCGTGTTTTGTCCTTACGGCATCGACACGGCCGAGATCACCATCATGGCCCGCGAGCTCTTCAACCTGCTGGGGCTCAATATCGACTGGATCGCCACTCCCGTCGCCAACTGTTACCGCACCGGCAACCACCTGGGCATCCAGCCGCATGCCTTCTTCGACATGATCGACTTCTTCTGCGACGACATCGAAGACATCACCGGCATCCGGCCCGAGCCCACCTTCAACAAGAAAGGCGCGGACATCCTGTTCGTGACTCCCTCGGGCGACGTCTTCGCCGATCCGGGCACCTACACCTGCATGGGCTACCTCATGCTGTTCGAGTACCTGAAGCGCGAGTACGGGCTGGACGTGACCTGGTCCACCTATGCCTCCGAAGGCGGCAATTTCGGCTTCTTCACTTCTCACGAGACCATGAAGCGGCTCAATTCCAAGATGTATATGGAAGCCGACCGGCTGGGCGTGAAATGGATTCTCGGCGGCGAGTGCGGGCACATGTGGCGTGTGGTTCACCAGTACATGGACACCCTGAACGGCCCGGACTTTCAGTCCGCGAAGATGGAAACCCCGGTGAACCCCATCACGGGCACGGCCTTCAAGTACGCCGCCGGCACCAAGATGGTGCATATCGCCGAATTCACGGCGGATCTGATCCGGCACGGCAAGCTGAATCTGGACAAGAAACGCAACGCCAATGTGCATCTGACCTGGCATGACTCCTGTAACACCTCGCGGGGCATGGGACTTCTGGAAGAGCCTCGTTTCGTGGCCAAAAGCGTGGTGGAGAAGTTCACGGAAATGCCCGAAGGGACCATCCGCGAGCAGACCTTCTGCTGCGGCGGCGGCTCCGGCCTGAATGCGGGCGAGAACGACGAACTGCGCATGATGGGCGGTCTGCCCCGGGCCAATGCCGTCAAGTACGTGCATGAGAAATACGGTGTGAACATGCTCGGGTGCGTGTGCGCCATCGACCGCGCCGTGCTCCCCAATTCCATGGAATACTGGGTGCCCGGCGTCAGCGTATGCGGCCTGCACGAGCTTGTGGGCAACGCCCTGGTTTTCCCCGGCGAGCAGGAGCGCGAAACCGACCTGCGTGGCGAGGATTTGCCCGGAATGGAGGATGAATGATGTACGACAGAAATAAAGTTCTGATCGGCCTTGCCGTGTTCGTTGTCGCCATGACCTATCCGTTCTGGAACAACATCGGCAGCGCCGCCTACAAGCGGCCCGAGGTGGAAAAGCCGCGCATTGCCAAGGAGTGCGTGGAGAGCGTCGAATTCATGCGCAGCGAGCACATGACCATGCTGAACCAGTGGCGGGACGAAGTGGTGCGCGACGGCAATCATGAATACCATTCCAAAGCCAATCATCAGGTCTATCAGAAGAGCCTGAGCAAGACCTGCATGAAGTGCCACGAGAGCAAGGAACAGTTCTGCGATAAATGCCATGCCACCGTTGCCGTGGACCCCTATTGCTGGGATTGCCATGTTGTGCCGAAGGGGGAGAACAAATGAAAATGATCCGTAGAAACTTTCTCAAGATCGCGGCTGTGGCCGCCGTCGGATGGGGAGTGCGCCCCGCGTCGGACCTGCTGGCTTCCGGGGGCGGCGGAGGCGAAGGACTGCTGTTCGCCTCCCGGCATGCCGTCCATGCCGGGCCGGGGGCGCTCACGGCCAAACGCTGGGCCATGGTCATCGATATGGCCAAACTCACCTCGGACATTATGAAGGAAGTGGCCGCGACCTGTCATTCCATTCATAACGTACCGGACATTCCGGGCAACCAGAACATCAAGTGGGTCTGGGAAACGGAAATGGACAAGCTGTTTCTGGACGACCTGCACGAATACCGTCCCGAAGGCGCTCCCGAGACCTCCCTGGCCCTGTGCAACCACTGCGACAATCCCCCCTGTGTGCGGGTCTGTCCGACCAAGGCCACATTTCAGCGGGAAGACGGTATCGTGATGATGGACTTCCACCGCTGCATCGGCTGCCGGTACTGCATGGCGGGCTGCCCCTACGGCTCCAGGAGTTTCAACTTCAAGGACCCCCGGCCACATCTGGCCAGTATCGATCTCGATTTCCCCACGCGGACCAAGGGCGTGGTGGAAAAATGCGAGTTCTGTGCGGAACGCCTGGCCGAAGGCAAGCTGCCCGCGTGTGTGGAAGTGTCCGAAGGGGCCATCGCGTTCGGCGATCTGGCCGATCCGGAATCGGAAGTGCGCAAGCTGCTGGGAGAACGTTTCTCCATCCGCCGCAGCCCGGCTCTCGGAACGAAACCTTCTGTCTATTATCTCGTGTAGGGGGAGCCATGCTCGAAAAAGCCATATCCGGATCGAAAGTTTACTGGGGCTGGATCGCCTTCCTGCTTCTTCTGATGAGTATCGGGGCGGCGTGTTACTGGCAGCAGCTCTCTCACGGTTTGACCATCACCGGCATGAGCCGCGACGTGACCTGGGGATTTTACATCGCCCAGTTCACCTTTCTGGTGGGCGTGGCGGCTTCGGCGGTCATGCTGGTCATCCCCAAGTATCTCCATGACTACCAGAAATTCGGAAAAATTCTGGTGCTGGGCGAATTCAACGCCGTGGCCATGGTCATCCTGTGCCTTTTGTTCATCGTGGCCGATCTGGGCTCGCCGCAGCGGCTCATGAACGTGCTTCTGCACCCCACGCCCAATTCCGTGCTGTTCTGGGACATGGTAGTGCTGAACGGCTATCTGCTGATCAACATTCTGGTGGGCTGGGTCACTCTGGAGGCAGAGCGCAAGCGCATCGCTCCGCCCAAATGGATCAAATTCTTCATTTACCTGTCCATCCCGTGGGCGGTGTCCATCCACACTGTTACGGCATTTCTGTATTGCGGCCTGCCCGGCCGCGGTTACTGGCTGACAGCGGTGCTGGCGGCCCGTTTTCTGGCCTCGGCCTTTGCCGCCGGCCCCGCGTTTCTCATCCTGGTCACCTATATCGCCAGGATTTTTACCGGGTTCAATCCGGGCAAGGATGTGCTGCCCACTCTGGGCAAGACCGTGGTGTACGCCATGTGCGTGAACCTCTTTCTGCTTTTTTGTGAGGTTTTCACCGTCTTCTACAGCCAGATTCCTTCGCACATGGCGCATCTGCAGTATCTGTTCGCGGGGTACCACGGACATGGCGTACTGGTGCCGTGGATGTGGTCGGCCATAATCATGTCGGTGATCGGCATTCTGATTTTACTGGTGCCCAAGAACAGACGGCAGGACAATATGCTCATCACCGGCTGTCTGCTGATTTTTATCGGGGCCTGGATCGACAAGGGTCTGGGCATGATCGGCGGCGGTTTCGTGCCCAACCCGCTGCACGAGATCACGGAATACGTGCCCTCGCAGCTCGAACTGGGAATTTCTCTCGGTATTTACGCCACGGGCTTTCTGGTGCTGACCATCCTGTACAAGGTGGCCATCGGGGTGAAGCAGGAAGTCGAATAGGGCAGTGGTGCGTGTGGCTGCTGTTTTTGAGTGTATCCTATTTGATTTATTTGCGAAATATTTGAAAGGATCAGGCCGATCTGGTTTACACCATGTTGGATCGTGTGTAGTGGAGCCTTATTCCACCCGCGCCAGCGGGAATTTCAAAGATTTTTGGAGGTAGATCATGGGTTACTCTGTTTTGGTTGATGTGGACAAGTGTTCCGGCGACGGCGAATGCGTGGATGTCTGTCCTGTCGAGGTCTACGAGCTGCAGGGCGGCAAGGCGGTCGCCGTGAACGAGGAAGAGTGTCTGGGCTGTGAGTCCTGCGTGGAAGTCTGTGAGCAGGGCGCCATCACTATCGAAGAAAACTAAGATCTTATTGCGGCGGGCTCTCGCATTCGGGAGTCCGCCGCCCTGCGTTTTTCTCCCGCATTTTCCCGAATTTTCGAATTTTGCCAGGATTTGCCGTGAAGTGCACGGCATGGAAGCCTCCATCCCGTGAGGAAATTTTTTTCATGAATTTTGATCTGACTCCTTTTTTTGCAGAATACGAGGCGCTTGCCGCCCAGACCGACACTTTGTTTCAGAGGGTATCGGGGGATTTTTCCGCCGAGGTCAAGTGTCGGCAAGGATGCAGCGATTGCTGTCATGCGCTTTTTGACGTCACGCTCGTGGAGGCTTTGTACCTCAATGCGAAATTTCTCTTGCTGGACGAAACCCTGCGGAATGAAATTCTGATCGCCGCGGACAAGGCGGACCGGCGAGCTTATGTGCTCAAGAAGAAGGCTTCTCGGGAGGCTGAAGAGCGGCCCCATGAGGAAATACTGACCGGCGTGGCCAAGGAACGGCTGCGCTGTCCGCTTCTGGACCAGAATGACCAGTGCCGGTTGTATGCTTTCCGGCCGGTCACCTGCCGCGTATACGGCATTCCGCTGGAAATCGGGGGGGCCTCCCGTACATGCGGCCTGTCGGGCTTTGCGCCCGGCCGTGCGTACCCGGCCGTGAAACTGGAACGCGTTCAGGACCGCCTGCTGGGGCTGAGCAACAGGCTGCTCGACGCCATGGGGTCGCCCTATCCGGATTTCCGGATGATGTATGTGCCCGTATCCACGGCGCTGATGACTGTGTATTCCGACGAGTATTTCGGCCTTGGCTCTGGTTCCGGGCAGCCGGACGCTGTGGAGGCGGAGAATGCGTAAGCCCACCTCCTTGACGGCGGAGCACGAGGCCCAGAAGCGGGCCATATACGAGAAGATGTCTCCCCGGCGGCGCAAATTCATTGACCGCATCGGCTTTGACCGGTGGGATCCCTTTGCTGAACCCAAAGACCCCATTGAATGGCGGACGGACGGCACGCAGCGGACGACCCAGCAGCTGGTGCGGGAGTATCTGCAGAATCACGCCCCGGAAAATTACAGCAACGCCTACGGACAGGGCGTGCTGGAGATGTGCTTGGGCATGGTCAACGGCGATGAGCGCTATGTCGCCATGTACGAGTTTTCCCTCTGGTATGCGGGCGAGCTGAAAAAACATAACATCGACATAAAGGACTACAAGCCATGACCGGAAAGGGTCTGTGTCCGGGCCAGATGGTTTGAGCCTCTGGTACGGTAGCCGACCCGGAAGAGATTTGGAATTTTCGGTGGGATTCGGCCTTTCGCGGTGGCGGGGCCGGAAATTTTTTATCATTTGCGCACGACAGGATGGTTATGAACAAAGCTGATTATGGTCCAAAGACAGTGGCGGCGCTGAAAGCCGCCTTGAACGAAAGCCCCGATTCTGCGGCTTTGCTGTATAATCTGGGCGTTTCTCTGGTGGCCGAGCGTAATTATGCCGAGGCCCGGAAGGCCTTTGAGGAAGCTCTGGCCATAGAGCCGGACATTGCCGAGGCGTATGTGCAGTTGGGTGGTCTGGCCATGCATCGTGGCGATCTGGATACATGTCTGGCCATGAACAGAAAGGCCGCCGAGATCCGTCCGCGTTTTGCCGTGCCCTGGGGGAACATCGGCTTCGTGCACATGCAGCAGCAGAACCCGGACAAGGCGGTCAAGGCTTTGAAGAGAGCCATCGGGCTCGACCCACAGTTCATTCAGGCCCATACGACTCTCGGCAGCGCCTATCTTGCTCTGGGCGATCCGGATGGCTGTATCATGCAGTGTGCCAAGGCCATCGAGCTGGAACCCATGTTTGGACCGGCGTACAACAACATCGGTCTGGCTTATCTGGAGAAAGGAGAACCGGAAAAGGCCCTGCCGTACTTCGACAAGGCCCGGGAGACGGGATTTGAAGTGGAGGAGGAGATCCTGTCGGAGATCGCCTCCCATCGCTAGCCGCTTCCTGCGAGAGCGGGAGCCCCAGGTTGACATGAATTTGCGGATATGTAAAAATCCATAAGTCCATATTTTAGAAGTTCTTGAAATTGTTACGAGGTTGAGGGTCGCGCTTGCGTCCCCTCGGGCGCGATGACTGTGCATGGTCTAATCTTTTAAGGAGGATGTGTAATGGCTAAACATGCAACCCCGTTGCTGGATCAGCTTCAGAGCGGTCCTTGGCCGAGTTTTGTGACGGATATCAAGGATGAAGCCGAGAGGCGTCATAAAAACGAAAACAATGTGAAGTACCAGATCCCGGTGGATGTCTGTGACGACCTGCTGGGGATTCTGGAGCTGTCCTACAAGGATGGCACCACGCATTGGAAGCACGGCGGCATCGTCGGTGTTTTCGGCTACGGCGGCGGCGTCATCGGGCGTTATTGCGACCAGCCGGAGATGTTCCCCGGTGTGGCTCATTTTCACACCATCCGCGTGGCTCAGCCCGCAGGCATGTACTACACCTCCGAATTCCTCCGTCAGCTCTGTGACCTGTGGGAAATGCGCGGTTCCGGCCTGACCAACATGCACGGCGCCACCGGTGATATCGTGCTCCTCGGTACTACCACGCCACAGCTGGAGGAATTTTTCTTCGACCTGACGCACAAGCTGAACAACGACTTGGGCGGCTCCGGCTCCAACCTGCGTACTCCCGCCTCCTGTCTGGGTGATTCCCGCTGTGAGTGGGCCTGCTATGACGCACAGGAGCTGTGCTACCAGCTGACTCAGGAATATCAGGACGAACTGCACCGTCCGGCCTTCCCCTACAAGTTCAAGTTCAAATTCGACGGCTGCCCCAACGGTTGTGTAGCCTCCATCGCCCGCTCGGACATGTCCTTCATCGGTACGTGGCGCGACGAAATCCGCATTGATCAGGAAGCCGTGGCCGCGTACATCGGCGGCGAGATCCAGCCCAATGGCGGAGCCCACTCCGGCAAGGATTGGGGCCCCTTTGACATTGAGAAGGAAGTCCTTGACCTCTGTCCGACAGAGTGCATGTGGCTGGAAGACGGCAAGCTGAAAATCAACGACCGTGAATGCACCCGCTGCATGCACTGTCTGAACGTCATGCCCCGCGCCCTGCGCATCGGTAAGGACTGCGGCCTGTCCATCCTGGTCGGCGCCAAGGCTCCGATTCTCGACGGCGCACAGATGGGCTCCCTGCTGGTGCCTTTCATCAAGGTTGAAGAACCTTATGACGAAATCAAGGAAATCATCGAGGGCATCTGGGAATGGTGGATGGAAGAAGGCAAGAACCGTGAGCGTCTTGGCGAGTTGATCAAACGCCAGGGCTTGGCCAAGGCCATTGCCGCAGTCGGTCTGACGCCTGTGCCGCAGCATGTGCAGGAACCCCGCCATAATCCGTACATCTTCTGGAAGGAAGAGGACGTCGAGGGCGGCTGGGATCGTGACATCGCCGAATACCGTAAACATCATCAGAGATAAGAAGGGGGTTGAAAATGGAGTTTGTTTCTTCCGGATATAATCCTGATAAGCCCATGGAAAACAGGATTTCGGACATCGGCCCTCGCCATTTCTCCGATTTCCTGCCTCCGGTCATCGCCAAGAATAAAGGAAAGTGGCTGTGGCACGAGATTATCGAGCCCGGAATCCTGATGCACAAGGCCGAGAGCGGCGACGAAGTCTACACTGTGCGCTGCGGTGCCGCCCGTCTCATGTCCGTGGGCAACATCCGTATGATCTGCGATATCGCCGATAAATTCTGTGGCGGACACCTGCGTTTCACCACGCGCAACAACGTGGAGTTCATGGTTGAGACTCTGGATGAAGCCAAAAAACTGAAAGAGCATCTGAACAGCCTGAAGCAGTCCGGCGGCAGCTACCTGTTGCCTGTGGGCGGCACGGGTGCCGGCATCACCAACATCGTCCATACCCAGGGCTGGGTACACTGCCACACCCCTGCTACCGATGCTTCCGGTACAGTGAAGGTGGTCATGGACGAGCTGTTCGAAGAGTTCGGTCAGATGCGCATGCCCGCTCAGGTGCGTATTTCCATGGCCTGCTGTCTGAACATGTGCGGCGCTGTGCACTGCTCCGACATTGCTATTCTGGGATATCACCGCAAGCCGCCCATCATCGACCACGAGTGGCTGGACAACCTCTGTGAAATTCCTCTGGCCGTGGCCGCCTGCCCGGTAGGCGCCATCCGTCCGACCAAGAAGGAAATCACTACCGAAGCCGGTGAGACCAAAACCGTGAACACCGTGGCCATCAAGAACGAGCGCTGCATGTTCTGCGGTAACTGCTACACCATGTGTCCATCCCTGCCTCTGTCCGACCAGACCGGCGACGGTCTCGTCATCATGGCCGGCGGAAAGGTTTCCAACCGTATCAGCAACCCCAAGTTCTCCAAGGTTGTCGTGGCCTTCATTCCCAACGAACCGCCCCGCTGGCCCACACTGGCCAAGGTCATTCGCCAGATCGTCGAAGCTTACGCCGCCGACGCGCGCAAATACGAGCGCGTGGGCGACTGGGCTGAGCGTATCGGTTGGGAGCGCTTCTTCGAGAAGACCGGCCTGGAGTTCTCCGAGCACATGATCGACGATTTCCGCGATCCCGCTTACTACACTTGGCGCCAGACCACGAACTTCAAGTTCTAGTCTCCCGTCAGGACTGATCACACTGGGGCCGGCGCAAGTCGGCCCTTAACCTTAAGAGAGGTTCGTATGGCAGATCCCAAAGACGTTGTTGTCGAGTTCATCAAGTCCAAGTCAAAGCAGAAATCCAAATTTTATTTCAACGACCTGGCTGCGTTGTTCCCCGACATGAAAATGCGCGAGGCCAAGAAGGTCATCAATCAGCTGGTGGCCGACGGGGTGCTCGAATACTGGTCCAGCGGCAGCACCACCATGTACGGTCTGCCCGGAGCCGGAAAACAGGCTGGCGCGGAAGGCGAAGAGTAAGATTTTTCCGCGATGCCTTCATCCAATCTGTCCTGTCCGCGGCTTCTGGTCGCTGGCCTGGGTGGCGGCTCCGGGAAAACCATCGTCAGTCTGGGGCTTGCCCGAGCCCTTATCGAACAGGGCCTTTCGGTCCAGACCTTCAAAAAGGGTCCAGATTACATTGACGCCAAATGGCTGAGCCTTGCCAGCCGCGGCGGCGCGACAAATCTGGATCCTTTTCTTTTTTCTCCGGAGGTCTTGCGCAATGTCTTCTGGAGCCGGGCCCTGGGAAAGGAGCTGGCGCTGATCGAAGGCAACCGCGGCCTCTATGACGGTAAAGACGTGCAAGGCACGTATTCTTCGGCGGAACTGGCCAAGACTCTGCATTGCCCCGTTGTTGTCGTTGCCGATTGCACCAAGGTGACCCGGACAATGGCCGCCATCGTACTTGGTCTTAAGGCCTTTGACCCGGATGTGGACATCCGGGGGGTGATTCTGAATCGCACTGCCGGAGGGCGGCACCAGAATATTTTGCGCCAGTCCATTGAGAAGTACACGGATGTGCCCGTACTTGGCATTCTGCCGAAACTCGCCGTCAACCCCATTCCCGAACGGCAGATGGGACTTGTCTCCGACATGGAACTGGGGAAGGACCCCTTCGGGGAGATCGCCTCGCGCGTCCGCGAGCATGTGGACGTGGCGGCATGTCTGGAGGTTGCCCGCTCGGCTCCGGCGGTGGCCGGAGAAATAGTTCCGCTTTTCCCGTCTGTCCATTCTGCTTCACCTGTCCGCATCGGTGTCGCCCGCGACGCGGCGTTGTGGTTCTACTACCAGGAAAATCTCGACGCTTTGCGCCACGCCGGGGCCGAGCTGGTGGAGTTCAGTCTGCTGGCCGACGAGGCCGTGCCGGATG
>JAUMXF010000149.1 GCA_030529235.1 Pseudomonadota bacterium | reverse complement strand
CTTTCTGGTCATTCTGGAGAAATTTTCTTCCAGCGCCGAGCGCCGCCGGGAGGCTCTGGAGGAGTACCTGCTGGTGACCCTGCCCAATATTTCGGAGGAGACCGCCGGGAAGCTGGCCGCCCTCATTCCGGACATTCTGCCGGAGCTCTACGCCAGATGGATCGGCCAATTCGCCGACAGACTGTTCGAGACCATCCCGGACAACCAGTTGCAGCACCTGTGTTCCGGCACTGTGGAGAATAACGCCAGCCTGGGGCTCGTTTTTCTCATGTTCATGGAATCCGCCCGCATGGAGCGGCAGATGGAGGAGGATCTGCGGGAGTATGCCAGACGGCATTCCGGGACGGAAGACATGGGCGATCTGGTGGCTGCCTACCTGCGTGGCAAAGTGGCCGCGCTCAGAAAAGAAGAAAAGTGAGGATTTGCGGCGGAACAGGTTGGGTGTGGCCGTACCCCGCTTCCAGAGAGTGCCGCCGGACAGGATACGCTACGGCGCATCGAATGCGGCATCCGCCATATTAAAAGCCCCTGTCCCGGAGAAAATCCGGGGCCGGGGCTTTGTGTTTTAAAACGGTGGGAAATGCGGCTGAAAATTGCCCGCAATATCCGTCTATCTGGCTGCGCGCAGGTCGTCTCCTATTTCCGTCAGCAGGGACTGAATGCGTTCGAGCTTGTCCCTGTGTCTGCCCTTCAGCCGCCGGTCCATATCTCCCGCGGTGTGGGCCATGTCCCGGAGTTGATTCTCCAGCGCCATGGCGGCCGTCCGCCGGGGCAGGGCGTCAAGGTCCGCAATCCTGGCGTCAAGAATGGCTGCGCGCCGGTCCAGTTCCAGAGCCGAAGCGTGTGCTGCGCGCAGTTCGTCCACAGCGTGGGAAAGTCCCAGCATATTGCGCCACAGGCCGCAGAAGAGCGTCAGCGTGAGCAGAAATGCGCAGACAGCCATGCCGAGGGCCAGTTTGTCTCTGGAAAATACGCACGTGAAATCTCTTTCTTGGGCTTTCATTGCTTTTCGCTCCGGTTCGTCAGTTGATGAGCGCCTGAAGCGGCGCGGGAATGGAACCGCCCCGGTTCACGAAACCGGCGGAAACGCCGTTGCCGCGCACAGGGATGATTTCCGTCTCGCCCAGCAGACCGCCGAAATGCACCTTGTCTCCGGCCGCCTTGCCCGGAACGGGTATGAGCCGTGCGGCGGTGGTTTTCTTGTTGATGACGCCGATGGCCATTTCGTCGGCGATGATCCCGGCCAGGGTCTCGGCCGTAGTGTCCCCGGGCAGGGCGATCATGTCCAGCCCCACGGAGCAGACGGCGGTCATGGCTTCGAGCTTCTCCAGGGGCAGGGCGCCCGAGGCCGCTGCTTCGGCGATGTTCAGGTCCTCGCTGACGGGGATGAATGCGCCGCTCAAGCCGCCCACGCGGGAGCTGGCAAAGGCTCCGCCTTTTTTCACGGCGTCGTTCAGCATGGCCAGGGCCGCCGTGGTGCCCGGAACGCCGATGGAGCCCAGGCCCAGAGACTGGAAGATTTCGCCCACGCTGTCCCCCACCTTGGGCGTCGGGGCCAGGGACAGGTCCACGATGCCGAAGTTCACGCCCAGGAGCCGGGCCACTTCCCGGCCGATGATTTCGCCTACGCGGGTAACCTTGTAGGCCGTGCGCTTGATGACTTCCGAGAGTTCGCCCAGATGCGCGCCGGGGTTGTCCTGCACCGCCCGGTCGATGGCTTTTTTGACCACTCCGGGGCCGCTGACGCCGACATTGATGGCGGAGCCCGCCTCTCCCACGCCCAGATACGCTCCGGCCATGAAGGGTACGTCTTCCGGGATGTTGGCGAAGACCACCAGCTTGGCGCAGCCCAGACCGTCGCGGTCTTTGGTTTTTTCGGCGGCGGCCTTGATGGTCCGGCCCATGAGAGCCACGGCGTCCATGTTGATGCCCGCGCGGGTGGTGGCCACATTGACCGACGAGCACAGGCGCTCCGTCACGCACAGGGCCTCGGGGATGGCTTCGATGAGAGCCAGATCGCCCTTGGCCATGCCTTTTTCCACCAGGGCTCCGAAGCCGCCGATGAAATCGACCCGCACGTCTCTGGCGGCCTGATCCAGAGTCCTGGCCACTTCCACCATGCCCCGGCTGTCAAAGGGTGCGGCGGCCACGGCGATGGGACTGACGGAAATGCGCTTGTTCACCACGGGGATGCCGAAGCGTTCCCCCACCTCGTCGCATACCGCCACCAGATCCCGGCCCAGAGTGGTGATGCGTTCATGGATGGCCGCCGTGAACCGGGACAGGTCGTGGGAGGCGCAGTCCAGCAGGCTCACGCCCAGAGTCACGGTGCGCACGTCCAGATTCTCGTTTTTGATCATGGACAGCGTGGAAAGCACCTCGCGGTCGTTCAACATATCCGAAATCTCCTCGAAAAGTCGCAATGCGCGGCGGAAGGCCGCTAGATGCGGTGAATGGTCTCAAATATATCCCGGTGCTGCACCGATACGGTCAGGGCCAGAGGCGCGCAGACATCCTGCATCTTCTGCCGCAGATGGCGGTGTTCCACGCTGGGGGGCACATCAACCTCGAAGATCATGATCATTTCGTCCTCGCCGGTTTCCTGGGTGATGATGGCCCGGAAGTTGACCACGTTGCAGTTCAGGGCGGCGATGCCCGTGGTCACGGCGGAAATGGTGCCCGGCTTGTCCAGGCCGCGCGTGGTGATGACAAAGGGC
>JAUMXF010000148.1 GCA_030529235.1 Pseudomonadota bacterium | reverse complement strand
GGGACGGAGTTCTGGCCGGGCATCTGCTGCTGGGCCGCGCTCAGGAATGGAGCCCCGACGATCTGGCTCTGGCCGGACGTCTGGGCAAGGTGGCCGGAGCGATGCTCCGTACCCTGCGGCGGCCAGGGCTGGCCGCCCGCATGTACGGATTTTTCCGGATAGGTCCGGCCTGGATCGCGAGTCTTGCTCTGTTGGTTTTGGGCGCTCTGCCCGTGCCGTCGGCGGTGCTCGGCCTTGGGGAAGTGGTGCCACTCGATCCTACGGTGGTGCGCTCTCCCGTGGACGGCATTGTTGGGCACATGGCCGTGGAGCCGTTCCAGAATGTGACCTCAGGCGATACATTGGTGGTTTTCGAGCAGCTCAGGATCGACAACCAGATCCAGGTGGCCCGAGAAAACCTGTCCAGCGCCGAGGAGGCCCTGCGGCAAGCCCGGCAGGGTGCACTGTTTATGACCGATAGTTCCCTGCGCCTGCCGGAGTTGGAAGTGCGGCGGGAAGAAGCCAAGGCGGAACTGGCGTATCTGACGGAACTCAAGGGCCGCATGAATGTGGTGGCTTCGCGTCCCGGCGTGGCTCTGGTGGAAGACTATCCATCTTGGGCCGGGAAGTCCGTGGGCATGGGTGAGCGGCTTCTGGCCATTGCCGACCCTGCCCGGATGGAAGTGAAGATCTGGGTTCCGGCCGGTGACGCGGCCCTTTTGAAGGTCGGCGACGTAGCGCATCTCTATCTGAATCTCACGCCGGGCACGCCCATCAAGGCCACGGTGCGCTCCATCGGCTACCAGCCCGGAGAAAGCCCCAAGGGCGTGCTGGCTTACGAGGTGCTGGCCTCCATCGACCAGGGTGTACCGGAAATGCGCATAGGCTATTTCGGGACGGGCCGTATTTTCGGCGAGAAAATGCCCCTGGGGATCTATCTGCTTCGTCGCCCACTGGCCATTGCGCGTATGTGGCTGGGTATCTGACCCCCCGCCGGACGAATGGTCCTGCAGAATCATGACCCAAGCCTTCCTGCGCTCTCTGCGCGAAGACATCGACATCCATCCGGCTCCACCACGCGAAAATGGTGAGCCGTGCTGGACTTTACACGACATCACGGCAAACCGTTTTTTCTCCATAGGCTTGGACGACTTGCTCATTCTCAAGCATTGGAGCGCGGGCAATCCGGAACTGGTGGCGCGGGCTGCTTCCGGGGAAGCCGCCCGGCTCATTCCAGCCGGACAGGTGGAGGAACTGGCCGCGTTCCTGGCCCGGAACCAGCTTTTGCAGGCTTCCAGCCCCAGGGACACGGAATACCTGCTGACCCTGGCCCGGCGGCGGGATCAGGGGCTGCTGAAGACCATCCTGCACACCTATCTGTCCGTGCGCATTCCGCTCGTGCGGCCGCAACGCATGCTGCGGGCCATGCTGCCGTACACCGCCTGGCTGTTTACCCCTCTTTTTTTGATCCTCACGGTGCTGGCGGGTCTGTGTGGTGTGGCCTTGGTGTCCGTGCGCTGGGACGAATTCACCTCTTTTCTGCCGGACATGCTTACGCCTCCGGGCATTGTCGCCATGCTTCTGGCTCTGGCCGCAGCCAAAATTCTGCACGAGTTCGGGCACGCTCTGACGGCCGTCCGTCACGGCTGCCGGGTTCCGGCCATGGGGTTGGCCATCATTGTCGGCTACCCTATGCTCTACACCGACGCCACCGATGTCTGGAAGCTTCCCAGTCATCGTTCCCGGCTTCTCATCAGTCTGGCCGGGCTGGGAGTGGAGATGATGGTGGCCGCCTGGGCGCTGCTGTTCTGGAATCTGGCGGAGTCCGGCCATCTGCGTGACGCACTGTTTCTCTTCGCCGGAGTGACTTGGCTTATCAGCTTGGCTGTCAACCTGAGCCCATTCATGCGTTTTGACGGCTATTATCTGCTTATGGATCTGTGGGGTATTCCCAATCTTCAGACCCGGGCTTTCGCCTTGGCCTCCTGGAAACTGCGCGGCCTGCTTTTCCGGCTGGACCAGCCTGCCCCGGACAGTGCGCCCCCGCGGACCCGGCGGCTTATGATTGTTTACGCCGTGTGCACCTGGCTATATCGCTTTTTTCTGTTTTTGGGCATTGCCCTGCTCGTGTACGCTTTTTTCTTCAAAGTGCTGGGAGTGCTGCTCATGGCTGTGGAGATCGGTTGGTTTATTCTTTTGCCCGTGTGGAGGGAGGTGCGCGTCTGGCGGAGCCTGCGCGAACACGCTGCAGTGCGCCCCGTGATCCCCTTTGTTCTGGCGGGGTTTTTCGCCGCGTTTCTGTTCATGCCCTGGCCACGCACCGTGACCATGCCTGCTATACTGCAACTGCGAAACGAGATTCACTTGTATGCGCCCCACGGGGGCCGGGTGGAAGAGTTCTCCGTGCGTCCCGGAGATCTTGTGTCCGAAGGGCAGACTCTGGTCAGGCTGAGTAGTCCGGAGCTGGAACGTGAAATGGAGTCGGCCGGCTTCCGGCTGGCGCGGCTCGAGCAGCAGGTTTCTGCCGCTAGTATGGGAGGCGGAAACAACGCGGAATTGTCCATTCTGCGCGAGGAACTGCGTGCAGCGCGGGCTGCCTTGCGTCAGCGCGAGGATGAGATCGCCCGTCTGACCCTGACCTCACCTCGGTCCGGCAGGGTCATGGCGGCGGATGAGACGGTGCGTCCCGGCGCGATAGTGGCACGGGGGCATGAACTGCTGCTTGTGGCCACTCCCGGCGTGTGGGAGATCCACGCTTTGGCCGAAAGTGACGATTTTTCCCGTCTGGCCCTGGATCAGAAGGGCCGTTTTCTGCCCGAAAATC
>JAUMXF010000027.1 GCA_030529235.1 Pseudomonadota bacterium | reverse complement strand
GCTTCTCCCGGCCTGTCTGCTGTTTGGAACGGCCATGGCCGGAGAAGATATGAAAGCCCTGATCGCAGACCGCTGCCTGAGCTGTCATGACATGGAAAAAGTCTGCGTGGTGAAAAGCAATGACGCCAAATGGTGGAAGGACTCGGTACAGCGGATGGTGGACTACCAGAAAGATCTGCTGACTGCCGGGGAAGTTGACGCGATGGGGGCCTTTCTGGCCGTCGCAGCCAACCGGAACATGGTGTGCGACAAGTAGCACCGCTGGAGGATGATGAAATGAAATATCTGTTCGGATCGTTACTGGGCATTTTCGTATTTGTTTCCATGGCCGTTGCGGGCGCGGATGGCGCCGCCCTGTACGCCAAATCATGCAAAGGCTGTCATGGTGCGGACGGCGCCAAGCTGGCATCGGGCATGACGAAGTCCGTCAAAGACATGTCGGAAGAGGAAATCAGAACTGCCCTGGTCGGCTACAAGGCCGGGACTTACGGTGGAGCGAAAAAGACGATCATGGAGCGGGCCATGAAACCCTTTTCCGATGAAGAGGTTGAGGCTCTGGTCGTACACTCGGCATCCTTCTGATCGAAATTGCATGGCGGACGCGACATGCGTCCGCCGCTCGCCGGGGAGGCGTTATGCTCTGGATTCATCCTCTGCTGCAACTTGTGGCCACGGGTCTGGCTCTTTACGCGATGCATCTGGGCTGGATTCGTTTCCGGGCCAATCATCTCGGGCAGAAAGGCCCGTTCGCCTGGAAACAGCATGTCGTATACGGCAAGTACGCGCATATCCTGTGGATGTGCGGGCTCGTTCTGGGACAGTATGCGGTCAGTTCCCAGTGGGGCGACAACGGCATCACGGGTTCGCACTACTGGGCCGGGCAGGCCATGATGCCCTGTATCGCCGGTGGGTACATCACCGGGGCCATCATGGATCGCAACAAGAAACGGCGGGCGCATCTCCCTCTGGTCCATGCCGGGTTCAACGCTTTGGCCGTGGTGCTGGCGCTGATCGAGGCCGTGACCGGCGTCATGGTCATTCGCGACTTCATGCTGCCGTAACCGTATCCCGGTATGTCCTATTGTCGTTCGCATACGGGTGCTTGTCCTGATGAGCGCCCGTTTCGCGTTCCATGGGCGCGACGTCTGCCTTCTTGGGGAGGAAGAATGCCTTGCCAAAGGAGGAGTGGAAACTTACACAGCCAGATAGTCCGGCGAGGCAGGCTTTTCATGCGGCCCACTGCGGAGCCGGCGTACGGACCCGAAAAGCCACAAGCCTGCGGCGGATTTTTGTTCTGCGCCAAGCCCGGGCAATGTCGCTCCAACAAGGTGCAACGATGCGGATGACGGACAAAGTTCAGCAGATAATCATGAATCATGCCCACGCAGGCGCCAGATTGCGCGAAAGCTTTTTCTCGGAGCATGCCGGGCTCGTTGCCGAAACGGCCAAAGCCATGGCCCGGAGCCTGGTGGACGGGGGCAAGATTCTTTTCTGCGGCAACGGGGGCAGCGCGGCCGATGCCCAGCATTTCGCGGCGGAACTGGTCAACCGCTTCCTGATGGAGCGCCCGCCACTGCCGGCCATCGCCCTGACCACGGACTCGTCGGCCTTGACGGCCATCGGCAATGACTACGCGTTCGGGCAGATTTTCAGCAAACAGGTACAGGCTCTGGGCCGTCCGGGTGACGTGCTGGTCGGCATTTCCACTTCGGGCAACAGTAACAACGTGTGCGAGGCCCTGCGCGTGGCGCGGGAGATGGGACTGATCACTGTGGGGCTGGGCGGAGGAAGCGGCGGCTCCATGACCGCACATTGTCAGTATTCTCTGGTCGTGCCGGAGAGCAGCACGCCTCTCGTGCAGGAAATTCATTCCGCCATCGGGCACATGCTGTGCTGGCTGGTGGACCATTATCTTTTTGAAGCGGTAACCGAACTCGAACCCTTTACGAGGGACACGCCCGAGACGGTCTGACAAGGAGACATCATGCCCATTTTCGAATACGTCTGTAATTCCTGCGACAAGGAATTCGAGGAAGTTGTTCTGGACGGGAGCGACCCCGCCTGCCCGGCCTGCGGCAGCGCGAACACAACCAAACTCATGTCCCGGGGGGTATTCCGTACAGGCGGTCCCATTGTCTCGGGTTCGCCCAGCGCCAGCGCCATCACCACCCGTGGCCAGGGCGGATGCCGGGGCTGCTCCGGCGGCAGCTGCTCTACCTGCGGTTAGGAAAGAGCCCATGAAGACCATGCGCATCGCCACTCGCGGCAGCAAGCTGGCTCTGTGGCAGGCCGATCATATCTCCGCGCTGCTCCGTGCGGCCCACCCCGGCCTGCATGTGGAGCTGTGCATCATCAAGACCAAGGGCGACAAAATTCTGGACGTGCCCCTGGCCAGGATCGGCGGGAAAGGGCTTTTCGTGAAGGAAATCGAGGAGGCCCTTCTGGCTGGCGAGGCGGACATCGCGGTGCATTCCATGAAAGACGTGCCCGCCCAGTTGCCCGACGGACTGAAACTCGGGATCATCCCGGAACGCGAGACGCCTGCGGACTGTTTTCTGAGCGCACGGTACGAAAATATCGCGGCCCTGCCCGCCGGAGCCAGAATCGGCACGAGCAGCCTGCGCCGCCAGACGCAGTTTGCGGCTCTGCGCCGCGATGCGCGGATCGAGTCTCTGCGGGGCAACCTGGATACGCGGGTGGACAAGCTCATGCGCGGCGAATTTGACGCCATTATCGTGGCCATGGCCGGATTGAGACGACTGGGACTGACCACGCCGTACATGACCGAACTGGCCCCCCCGGAATTTTATCCGGCAGTGGCGCAGGGCGCGCTGGGCATCGAATACCGGGAAGACCGGCCGGATCTGGACGACCTGCTGGGCTTTCTGGACCACGCTCCGTCGCGGATTTGCGTGGCGGCCGAACGTGCCTTCCTCTTCGCCCTGGATGGCGGATGTCAGGTACCCATTGCCGGCTTCGCGGAGCTTTCGGATGGCGTCATCCACCTGACCGGCCTGGTCGGCGATCTGTGCGGCGAGCGGATCATCCGCAAGCAGGGCAGTGGACCGGCCGCCAATCCGGCGGAACTGGGTGCCGCTGTGGCTCAGGACGTGCTTGCCGCCGGAGGCCGGGAAATTCTGGCGCAAGTATACCCGGCCTGCCCCTAACCTCAGCGCCCGTTATGAAAGGAGCAAAAAAGTTGGCGAGAGTCTCAAAGGATGCAATGAGCCAACTTTTCACATGTGGCATCGCATGCGTCGATGACCTGAAAGTCATCATAGCGAGCCGAAAATAATCGGCTTTTCTGATCAGCACTGTTGCAAGCATCGAGATCGTGCCCGGCGGAACCAAGAGCTGGCGCGGATTTGTCATGTTCTATGGCCGGTGTGCCCATACCTTCTTTTCGGCAATATTCCCCACCCATCTCTTCTCTTATTCCAGCGAGCTATAGCTCCGGATAACCCATTAAAAATAATGGATTATCTGAGGAGAACATTCCTCCCATGAAATTTATCACAATCAGGTCTAGTCATTGTCGGCGAGATAGGCTAGCAATACACTCAGTTCAAAGGGCAGGGAAAAAAACGGCTCGACCGCCTCGTCAGAGGATGGCTCCGAGCCATCCCCGGGATATCGAATATGCCACCCGTCGGCGGCAACAACCTTCAACGAGGCCAAGAAAGGAGGCTCTCCAATGAAAATGACCACAGAAGAAGCATTTGTGAAAGTTTTGCAGATGCAGGGCATCGAACATGCCTTCGGCATTATCGGCTCGGCGTTCATGCCGATTTCGGATCTCTTTCCGAAAGCCGGTATCACCTTCTGGGATGTCGCCCACGAAGGCAACGCAGGCATGATGGCTGACGGCTTCACCCGCGCCTCCGGCAAAATGTCCATGATTGTCGCCCAGAACGGCCCCGGTATCACCAACTTTGTCACTCCGGTCAAAACCGCCTACTGGAACCACACCCCCCTGCTTCTGGTGACCCCGCAGGCCGCTAACAAGACCATCGGCCAGGGCGGATTCCAGGAAATCGAGCAGATGGCCGCCTTCAAAGACATGGTCTGCTATCAGGAAGAAGTGCGCGATCCTTCCCGCGTGGCTGAAGTTCTGAACCGTGTCATCGAACAGGCCCGCCGCTGCTCCGCTCCGGCCCAGATCAACATCCCCCGCGACATGTTCACCCAGGTCGTGGACATCGAACTGCCCCAGATCGTACGCTTCGAGCGTCCCGCCGGCGGTGCCGAAGCCATCGCTGAAGCGGCCAAACTGCTCTCCGCCGCCAAATTCCCGGTCATTCTGAACGGTGCGGGTGTCATTCTGGGCAATGCCATCGAGGCTTCCAAAAAGCTGGCCGAACGCCTGAGCGCCCCTGTCTGCTGCAACTACCAGCACAATGACGCCTTCCCCGGTTCCCATCCGCTGTCCATGGGTCCGCTGGGCTACAACGGCTCCAAGGCTGCCATGGAAATCGTCTCCAAGGCTGACGTGGTGCTCTGCCTGGGTACCCGCCTGAACCCCTTCTCCACCCTGCCCAGCTACGGCGGCTTCGACTACTGGCCTAAAACCGCCAAGATCATCCAGGTGGACATCAATGCCGACCGTATCGGTCTGACCAAGGCTGTGACCGTCGGTATTCAGGGCGACGCGGGCAAGGTCGCCACGGGCATCCTGAACGCACTGGACAAGACCGCCGGCGATGCGGGCCGCAAGGAACGCGAGGCTCTGGCCAAGGACGCCAAGGAACGCTGGGCCAAGGAACTGGAGACCATGGATCACGAAGCCGACGATCCGGGCACCACATGGAACGAACGCGCCCGCAAGAAGGACCCCAACCTCATGTCCGTGCGCATGGCTTGGCGCGCCATCATGAAGGTCATGCCCAAGGGCGCCATCACCTCTTCCGACATCGGTAACAACTGCGCCATCGGTAACGCCTACCCGACCTTCGAGGAAGGCCGCAAATATCTGGCCCCCGGTCTGTTCGGCCCCTGCGGATACGGCTTCCCCGCCATCCTCGGCGCCAAGATCGCCTGCCCCGACGTTCCGGTCATCGGTTTTGCCGGCGACGGAGCCTATGGCATCTCCATGAACGAAATGACCACCTGCGGACGCGACTGGTGGCCGGCCATCACCATGGTCATCTTCCGCAACTACCAGTGGGGCGCGGAAAAGCGTAATTCCACCCTGTGGTTTGATGACAACTTTGTCGGCACTGAGCAGGATCCCGATGTGAGCTACGCCAAGATCGCCGAAGCCTGCGGCATGAAGGGCGTACAGGTGAAAACGCCTGAAGCCCTGAGTGAAGCCCTGACCCAGGCGGTGAAAGACCAGATGGAGAACAAGAAGACCACCTTCATCGAAGTCGTTCTGAACCAGGAACTGGGCGAGCCTTTCCGCCGCGAC
This sequence comes from Pseudomonadota bacterium, assembly GCA_030529235.1. Classification (GTDB taxonomy): domain Bacteria; phylum Desulfobacterota; class Desulfovibrionia; order Desulfovibrionales; family Desulfomicrobiaceae; genus Desulfomicrobium. The sequence goes on along the minus strand of JAUMXF010000027.1, from coordinate 18,305 downwards.
GCCATGAAGAAGCCTGTCGTCGTTGCCGGAATCAAGAAAGAAGACATGCGTCCTCAGCAGGGCTAGTTCCTCCAACTGTCGTCATCGAACACCCCCGGAAGCCCGCTTTCGGGGGTGTTTCGTTTTAAAATTCCGGTAAACGGAAAAACAGTAAAGGCGATTCCAAAAAATAGCATATCATGAATACAAAACGCGAATCAAAATATATAGTGATTTACAATTGGCTCTCTGGGCAAATAAAGAACAAAAAATTTCTCCCTGGAGATAAAATTCCAAATGAAATAGACATTGCCAAAAAATTCAATGTCCACAGAATGACCGTCAGGCAGGCGATTGACTTGCTCGTAAGCAATCATATGCTCATCCGTATTCGCGGAAAAGGAACATTTCTTCTCTCGGAAAAAACTCCCGTACTCACCAGGTCACTCAAAGAAATATCCTCATATTATGAAGACATTGTCAAAGCAGGTCTTACTCCGAGATATAAAACACTGACAGCGATGATAAAAGAAGCTGATGAATACATATCTGAAAAACTTGAAATAAATATCGGGAGTCAGATAGTCTATCTGAAAAGGCTGATGCTTGCGAATGACATGCCCCTTGTCCTGGAAAGATGCTATTTACCGGAAGAATTTTTTCCGGATATATTGAAAAAAAATACGAATAATATGATATATAAATTGATAAGAGAAGAATATGGAATGAATCTGATGCGTTCAAGACAGGAGCTCGGGGCCGTCATTCCTGCCGAACACGAACAGAAAGCCCTTAAAATAGATGCTACATGCGCATGCATCTGGGCCGAAGGGACTGTATATAACGATAGCGGAAGGGCAGTCGAGTTCACACATTCCATATACAGAGGAGACAAGTACAGATTCAACTGCGATATTGGGAGTTATATATATCGTGAATAGCGTCGTCCGGCATGCGGCTGTGCCAAAGGCTTTTCTTTTTTCATGATCGGGTTTATCCGGCTTCATAACTGCAGCCAACGATTCATGAAAGATAAGCGCCGCAAGGAAGTTTCCATGAAACACGAAAGGCCCGGCAGAAAGTGGATACGCTACGCCTGTCTGCAACCCTGCCAGATCATCTCCCGCAACAGGATACTTCAATCACCCCGCACGGCCCGCATCATCAATGTGAGCCGCACGGGAGCCCTTATCGAGTCGGATTATCTGTTCTGGCCTGCGGACGAAATCACCCTGATTCTGCCGGAGCCCGTGGCTGGAATGGAGGGGATGTCCAGCATGTCCGGCACGGTGCGCTGGGAACAGGTCGATCCGACATCCTGTATGGGGATCTATTCCTTCGGGCTTGAATTCGAAGCGATCATTCCCTTCCGGAATTTTTTCTCTCCGGCATACTTCGACACGGTTTACTGCTGCGCCTGACACGCCTCAACGGACGAGGATATACACGGCGGATCCATGTTCACTTCATTTTTCAACGCCGAGCGGCTTGAGATGCTGCACCGGCTCATCGATCTCGCACTGGAGGAGGACGGGCGCGACCTTACCTCCGATGCGCTGTTTCCCCCGGACTCACTGCTGCACGCGGTGATTGTGGCCAAAGAAGACACCACTGTGGCCGGTCTGCCCCTTATCGACATCGTATTGAACCGCATGCACTGTACCGAATACCGGATAAACCTGCTCGCGGCGGACGGTGACGTCCTCGTCCGCTGGCAGAACGCGGCCCGGATCAGTGCTCCGGCACGGGTTCTGCTCAAGGCCGAGCGGGTGATCATGAATTTCATCGGCCACCTGTCGGGCGTGGCCAATACCGCCCGCCGCTTTGCCCGGGCCGTCGAAGGCACGGGCGTGCGCATTCTGGATACCCGCAAGACCACGCCGGGGCAGCGGTATCTGGAGAAATACGCCGTGCGCATGGGCGGTGGACACAATCACCGTCTGAATCTCGAAGACATGCTCATGCTCAAGGACAACCATATCGATCAGGCGGGCTCCATCACCCTGGCCGTGGAAGCCCTGCGGCGGGCATACGATCCCTGCCCGCCGCTGGAAATCGAGTGCCGGACCCTCGATCATGTGCGCGAAGCCGTGAGCCTCTCGCCGCAGCGCATCATGCTCGACAACATGGACCTGCCCACGGCCGCCCGGGCTCTGGCCCTCATCCCGGCGCATATCGAATCGGAAATCAGCGGCAACGTGACGCTGGACACGGTGGGAGAACTGGCCGCTCTGGGGCCCACTTATATTTCCGCCGGAGCCATCACCCATTCCGCCGCCACGGCGGACTTCTCCATGCGCCTCCATCAGGAGCGGACATGAAAGACGAACTCGCCCGCATCAGGGCCGGACTGGGAGACAGGCTCCGCATTCTCGCCCATCACTACCAGAACGATTCCATTGTCCGCCACGCCGACATTCTGGGCGATTCCCTGGAACTGGCCCGGCGTATCGACGGGCTGGAGGCCGCCAAGTACATCGTTTTCTGCGGCGTGCATTTCATGGCCGAAACAGCGGCCATTCTGGCCCTGGACGGACAGGAGGTGCACAGTCCGGATGTCACGGCCAGCTGCGTCATGGCCGAAATGGCCCCGGCCCCCCTGGCGGAAGAAGTGCTCCGCCGCCTGACCGCGAACGGCGCACGGATCATCCCGCTGACCTACGTCAATTCCTCCGCCGCGGTGAAAGCCCTGTGCGGACGGCATGGCGGCAGCGTGTGCACCTCGGCCAATGCGCCGGTCATGCTGCGCTGGGCTCTGGATCAGGGCGACGGCGTACTTTTTCTGCCCGACGCCAATCTCGGCAAAAATACGGCCAACATTCTGGGGCTGGACGAATCCCGGATCATGCGTCTGGATGTCCGCGACAAAGGCCGGAAAGTCCGCCCGGCCGAGGTATCGCGCAGCCTGTACCTGTGGCCCGGCCTGTGCGCCATTCATGCCAAGTTCCATCCGGAGCAGATCGGAAAAATCCGCCGGGAGCACCCCGAAGCCCGGATTCTGGTACATCCGGAATGCAATCCGGAAGTGGTAGACATGGCGGATGGCGCGGGCTCCACGACATTTCTCATCCGGGAAACCGAAGCCGCCCCCGACGGGAGCACTCTGTTCATCGGCACGGAATGGAATCTGGTGAACCGCCTGCAGGCCATGCACCCCGGAAAGACCATCCGCCCCCTGCGCGACGTCCTGTGTTCCAACATGGGCAAGGTGACGGAAAAAAAGCTGCTGCGTCTCCTGAAAAATCTGGACCGGACGCCTCCCGTCCGCGTTGACGAAAGCATCGCGGAGCCGGCCCGTCTGGCTCTGGACCGCATGCTGCGCGTCTGCCGGTAAACCGGCAGGCCGGAAGGGAAAACGGATTCCAAACCGAAACGCGGGACCGGAACCCGCGCAACATGCTCCCCGCACAGGGAAACCACCATGCCCTATTCCCGCCTGAAAACCGAAGTTCTCATCATCGGCTCCGGCATCGCCGGATGCACCGCCGCCCTGTGTCTGGCCGACCGGGGTCATGAGGTCACCCTGATCAGCTCCGGCCCGGCCCTGGACAGCGGCAACACGGCCCTGGCCCAGGGCGGCATCATCTATACCGGCCCGAACGACAGCCCGGAACTTCTGGCCAGGGACATCACCGTCGCGGGGGCCGAGTACAATTATGCCGAGGCGGTGCGCTATCTGTGCGAAGACGGTCCGAAAGCCGTGGAACGGATACTCTTCGAGCGGGTCGGCGTTCCCTTCGAACGCACGGCAAACGGCGACTGCTTTCTGACCAGGGAGGGCGGCCATTCCGTGCACCGCATCCTGGCCTGCGCCGACTACACGGGCCGCGCCATTCAGGACAGCCTGGGCCGCGCGGTGCAGGAACACGACAATATCCGTATTCTGTACAACCGCACGGCCATCGACCTTTTAGCCACCCGGCACCAGTCCACCCGGCTGGAGTTCCGCTACCAGCTCAGCAACCAGTGCGTGGGGGCCTACGTCTTCAACGCGGAAACGGGCGAATCCGACATCATCATGGCGGATTTCACCATTCTGTGCACCGGCGGGCTGGGCCAGATTTTCCTGCACACGACCAACTCCTCGGCATCCATCGGCTCCGGCCTGGCCATGGCTCACCGCGCCGGGGCCACGGTCATGAATCTGGAGTACATCCAGTTTCATCCCACCTCACTTTTCCACCGCGCCGACCGCAAGTTTCTCATCTCCGAGGCGGTCCGCGGGGAAGGGGCAAGACTTCTGAACGCCAGAGGCGAACGCTTCATGACCCGTTACGACGACCGGCTGGAGCTGGCTCCGCGCGATATCGTGGCCAGAGCCATTGTGGACGAGATGCTCACGACCGGTGAGGACTGCGTGTTTCTGGACGCGGCCAACTATACGGATCAGGACCTGCGCAAGCGCTTTCCGACCATCTACGCCAAATGTATGGAAATCGGGGTCGACATGACAAAAGAACCCATTCCGGTGGTTCCGGCGGCGCACTATTCCTGCGGCGGGGTGCTGGTGGACAGGCGGGGGCGGACCACTCTGGACGGGCTGTACGCGGCCGGAGAAGTCGCGTGTACCGGCGTGCACGGAGCCAACCGTCTGGCCTCGACATCTCTTCTCGAAGGACTGCTTTGGGGGATGAGCGCGGCCGAGGACATCGCCGGACGGTACGACGAAGCGCCGCGCGGCCTTTCCCGGCGTCTGCAGGATTCCATGCCCGCCTGGGTCACCTCGGGAAAGACCCAGACCGAAGATCCCGCCCTCATCCATCAGGACTGGAACACCATCCGCAGCACCATGTGGAACTACATGGGCATCGTGCGCACCACCCCGCGTCTGGAACGGGCCTTCGAGGATCTCCGCAACCTGAACAAAAGACTCCACTCCTTTTACAAGGCCATCCGCATCTGCAAGGAATCCGTGGATCTCTTTCACGGCTGCCAGACGGCGTACATCGTGACCACATCGGCCCTGCGCAACAGAAACAGCCGGGGCTGCCACTTCCGCAAGGACTGACCCCGGCCGTCCAGTCTATCCGGCCATTTTCACAATGAGCGGAGTAAACGTGGCCCGGATGCGGACCAGCTCGCGCTGAGCGGCCATGACGGTGCGGATGTCCTTGTAGGCCATGGGTGCCTCGTCCACTCCGGCGGAAAGAAGGCGTACTCCGGCCCGGCGTAGAACCTCTTCCATATCCCTGCGCCGGAAGCGCCGGGCGGCCTCATGCCGGCTCATGGCCCGCCCGGCCCCGTGAGCCGCGGACTCCAGCGACAGCGGATTGCCCAGCCCTTCCACGACAAAGGCCGGATGGACCATGGTTCCCGGAATGACGCCCAGAACGCCCGCACCGGCCGGTGTCGCGCCCTTGCGGTGCACGATGACGCGCTGCCCGCCATGCGTCTCTTCCCAGGCGAAGTTGTGGTGGTTTTCCACGCTCCACGCCGCGCAAAGCCCAAGACTGCCGGATACGGCGGCGTGAATGAGGGCGTGGTTGGCCGCGCTGTAGCGGCCCATGAGCTGCATGGCGGCCCAGTACTCCCGGCCCTCGTCCGTATCCAGGCCGAGCCAGGCCAGATGGGCCAGGCCCCTCGGCAATCCTGAGTGCATGGCCCGCGCCAGGGCGGAATAATGCCTGGCCACTTCCCCGCCCGCGCCCCGGCTGCCGCTGTGCGAGAGCAGCGCCGGATATCTGCCCGGCCCGAGTTCCCCCAGTCCGCCGGGCACATCGAGCACACCCCATTCCACAAAATGATTGCCCGACCCGCTGGTGCCGAGCTGTTTCCAGGCTGTGTCCTTCATTTTCCGGGTCACGGGCGAAAAATCCCAGTCCTCGGCCATGACCGGATGATTCCGGGGATGATGGAAGGCCGCGCCCACGCCGAAGCGTGTCTCCCGCTCCAGAGCCTCGGCCAGATCGTCGGCCCGGACATGAAGCATGCCCGGATTTTCGGCGTACACGGTCATCCTCATGCGGCAGGCAATGTCCATGCCCACACCATACGGAATGACCGCGTTTTCCACGGCCAGCACCCCGCCGATAGGCAGGCCGTAGCCCATGTGGGCGTCGGGCATGAGGGCTCCGGCCACGGCCACGGGAAGCGAGCAGCCGTGATTCATCTGTTCCCGGGCCCCGGCGTCTAGTCCTTCGCCGAAGGCCTGCCACGGCGCTGAATGTCCCGGCTCCGGCACGGGATCCGAAAAATTTCCGCCGGGCGCGGACCGGCCCTGGAGCATGACCGCCAGACGGCCCAGAACGGGATGATCGGTAAAAAAGGCCGGAGTCTCCACAAGCCGGGCGAACAGCCGCCGCAAAGCCTTGCCGGGCACGCCCTCCGCTGCCAGCTCCCGGGCGCAGGCCAGGGCCACAGATTCAAGGCCTGGGGGAATGCCCAGCGTGGCCGGGTTCAGCAGGGGTTCGGCGACGTTTCGGGATGGGCGGGAAGATTTCACGGCAGGGCCAGTTCAAGACCCACCGGGCAGTGGTCGGAACCCTGGACATTGGCGTCGATCCAGGCATCCGCGATCAGAGGGCGCAGCTCCTCGGACACGAAAAAATAGTCGATGCGCCATCCGGCATTGCGCGAGCGAGCGCCGTACCTGTAGCTCCACCAGGAGTAGGCTCCGGTCACGTCGCCCCGGCAATGGCGGAAGGTATCCACGTAGCCGTGCCCGATGAAGCGGTCCATCCAGGCCCGTTCCACCGGCAGGAAGCCGGAAGTGTTTTCGTTGGCTTTGGGATTTTTGAGGTCGATCTCGCGGTGGGCGGTGTTGAAATCCCCGCAGACCACGATGGGCTTGGTCCGGCGCAGCTCCTCGGCGTGGGCCAGGAAAGCGTCGTAAAAGCCCATCTTGAAGTCCAGCCGGTCCTGACTCATCTGGCCGTTGGGAAAATAGATGTTGAAAAAATGGAAGCGCTCGAACTCCAGACGGATGACCCGTCCTTCCCCCCGGTAACGCTCGTCGGGCAGGCCGCGATGCACGGCCAGGGGTTCATGGCGGGTGTAGCAGGCCGTGCCGGAATAACCCTTCTTGGTTCTGGCGGCGTTCCAGACGCAGGCATACCCCGGAAAATGCCGGGCCTCGCCGATCTGCCCTTCCTCCGCCTTCACCTCCTGCAAACCGAGCACATCAGGAGCCGCTCCGGCGAGCCAGTCGCCGAAACCCTTGCCCAGCACTGCCCGGAACCCGTTCACATTCCAGGAAAAAAGCCGGATGCTCACGCCACCTTCCTCAGGCTGGCGGACAGACCAGCGGCGGTCTCCTCGATGCGCACATAGCCGCCGTCGGCGAAGCTGCCCGGATTGAGCACATGGGAGCGGCCGATCATCTCCTCGCCGAAGCCCTCGTGAATGTGCCCCGTGACCACCACAGCGGGCTGATAGCGTTCGATAAGGGAGCGGATGCCGGGGCTGCCCACATGGCCGCCGGAAAAAAGCCTGTCCACCACTTCGCCCTTGGGCGGCGTGTGGACCATGAGGATGACCTGGGCAAAGCCCGCCGCCTCCTTGAGCACCCCGTGCACCCACTGGCAGATCTGTTCCTCGCTCTCTTCCGAGGGCGTGCCGAAAGGCGTGGGCGTGGAGCGGCCCACGGCGGCAAGGCCGACTCCGCCGCCAAGATCCGTCACGCGGGCGTGAACGTTGACCTCGCGCTCCGTCAGCACCCGCTCCACCAGGGCCGTGTCCATGTTCCCCACCTGGGCGAAAATGCGCGGATTCTTGCGCGCCACGGCTTCCAGAACGTGAATCGCGTCCTCGCGTGAGCCGATGTTGGTCAGATCCCCGTTCAGCAGCACGCCGCTGGCCTGAGCCAGATCCTCCACGCGGTCCACGGCGGCGACCCGCTGGTGAATATCTCCGAAGGCTATCCAGAATCTTTTGGCGTCGCTCATTTGCCACCTACCCTGAAGTTGTTTACGAAACCGGCGCGGCATTCCCGCTCATGTCTTCGAAATCCGGGGACCGGAACAGTATGTTCCAGGCAGCTTTTCCGGGCCTGCCGGAAGGAAATGAATCCCCGTACATCGTCAGTAAAGGAGCCTACGGACTCATGCAAGGCCCTGGAAAAACCGCGCTGCGCGAACACTTCCTGCGGCTTCGCCAGACCTATCCGGCAGAGCTGGCGGCAGCGGACAGCGCCCAAGTCAGGGAAAAGCTGCTGGAGCTGGCCGAAGCCCGCGCGGCCCGGTCCGTCCTTCTCTACCTGTCCGCCAAAGGCGAGGTGGACACCTGGCCGCTTCTGGACCGGCTCCTGGCGGAAAACCGCTCTGTTCTGGCCCCGCGCTGCCGCCCCGGCGAGCCCGGTCTCATGGACATCCACCAGATCCGCTCCCGCGCCGACATCGCCCCCGGCGCGTTCGGCCTGATGGAGCCCCGGCCGGACACGCCCGTCTGTCCATCCACTCCGGATGTCGTCCTGCTTCCTGCTCTGGCCTTCGACCGCCGGGGGTTCCGCCTGGGATTCGGCGGCGGCTATTATGACCGCTTTCTGGCCTCTGTGAACGCGCCGGTGCTGACCATCGGTCTGGCCTATGATTTTCAGATCACGGATGCGCTGCCCGTGGAGCCCTGGGACCGCCCGGCGGATATCGTCCTCACGCCGGGATTTTTCATCACCCGCCATTTCAGGGAGGATTCATGAGTCTGGAACTGCTGGAATTCCGGTTTCCCGGCGTGGACAATGTGCGCTGCGTTTTCACCACCCGCCGCGGCGGCAAAAGCCGGGGCCGGTTCGCCCAGGCCAACATGTCTCTGGAAGTGGGCGACGACGAAGAGGCCGTGCGCGCCAACCGGGAAGAGCTGCGCCGCGCCCTGGGTCTTGCGGTCTGGCAGGAGCTGGTCCAGGTCCACGGACAGGACATGCACATGGATCTGGAGGACGACTTCTTCAGCGCGCCGGTAATGCGGGGAGACGGACTGTGCACCGGACAATCCGGACACGGGCTGGTCATCAAGACGGCCGACTGTCAGGCCATCCTGCTGACGGACGAGGACGGCCTCCATGTGGCGGCCCTGCACTGCGGCTGGCGCGGCAACGCGGCCAATTTCCCGGGCAACGCGGTACGGCGCTTCTGCGCCGGATACGGAGTGGACCCGGCCCATGTACTGGCCGTGCGCGGACCGAGCCTGGGGCCGGGCAAAAGCGAGTTCGTCAATTTCAGCTCCGAATGGCCGCCCACGTTCCGTTCCTGCTTCAACCCGCAAACCCGGCGCGTGGATTTATGGACCCTGACCCGAAACCAGCTCATGGGCGCGGGCATTCCAGCCCGGAACATCTTTTCCATCGACCTGTGCACGGCCTCGTCGGGGCAGTTCTTTTCCTATCGCCGGGATCATGTGACGGGCCGCCAGACGGGCGTCATCTGGAAGGAATAAGAACCGCGTCTGTCCCCATTTCTCACGGATGCGTGACCATGTTGTCAAAACAGGCTCTCCCGGATCACAGGGAAGACTTCGCAACCCGTAATCAGGAGGTCCTCATGAAACGCTTTTCCGTCCATGCCGCTCTGCTCGCAGCCCTTCTGCTCTTCGCCCTTCCCCTCCACGCGGCGGATCTGGTCGTCTCGGCGGCGGCCAGCCTGACCAACGCCTTCGGCGAAATGAAGGAGCCTTTCGAGAAGGCCAATCCCGGCACCACCCTGGTCTTCAATTTCGCGGCCTCGGGCGCCCTCCTCAAACAGATGGAACAGGGCGCGCCCGTGGATGTCTTCGCCTCGGCCGATCAGGAAACCATGGACAAGGCAGCCAGCCTCATCGACCCGAAGTCCCGGACAAATTTCGCAGGCAACGCGCTGGTCCTGATCGTTCCCTCCGAAAACGGCCTGCCCTTGTCCGATCCCAAGGACATGGAGCAAAAAGAGGTCAAGCTCATCGCCATCGGCAACCCCGATTCCGTTCCGGCCGGACGCTACGCCAGAGCGGCTCTGACTGCCGCCGGTCTGTACGAGACCCTCACTCCCAAGTTCGTTCTGGCCGAAAGCGTGCGCCAGGCTCTGGATTATGTTTCCCGCGGCGAAGTCCAGGCCGGACTGGTTTACGCCACGGATGCGGCCCAGCGCGCGGACAAGGTCAAGGTGGCGGTCACCGTGACGGGGCACAAGCCCATCACCTATCCCATCGCCCTGCTGCAGAAATCTTCCAGGCAGGACGCCGGACAGGCCTTCATCCAGTTTGTGCAAAGCCCTGAAGGACAGGCCATCCTGAGCAAATACGGGTTCACCCGCCCATAAGACAGGATCGGCACAGGCCGCACATTTCGGCGGTCACGAAAGATGCAAAAAGCCGCGGATTCTTCTGCGGCTTTTCCTTGAGGTGCAGATTACGGATGCGGGGCGCGTGTGTCACATGCTGCCGTGTTCGGCCGCGTAGTCGGCTCCGGCCTGGAGAGCGGCGGCGTTTTTGGGAATCATGTGGCTGTAGTGGCTGGAAATGACCGAACCGAGGCTGTCCTGAATGCGCTTGACCGGCACGATGCCCGTGGCCTGCGCGTAAGCGCCCAGAGCGACCATGTTGGCCATGCGCGTGTTACCGAGCCCATCGGCAATCTCGTTGACGGGAACGGCAAAAACCCGGACCCGGTCCTTTTCGGCCTTGGCCGGGTCGATGAGGGAAGAGTTCAGAATCATGACTCCGCCGTCCTGCAGACAGGGCTGAAACTTGTCCAGAGACGGGCCGTTCATGACGATGAGACTCAAGGGAGAGCGGATGATGGGGGAACCCACCACGTCGTCGGAAATGACGACCGTGCAGTTGGCCGTGCCCCCGCGCATTTCCGGGCCGTAAACCGGGATGTAGGTCACGTTGAGTCCGGCATCCATGCCCGCGCAGGCCAGCAGGTTCCCGATGAGCATGACTCCCTGTCCGCCGAATCCGGCGATGATGGCATCCTGATACACGCTCATTTTTCCTCCCCGGCCAGCACGTCCTTGTAAACGCCCAGCGGAAAATAGGGTATCATCTCCGTTTCCACCCGCTTGTTGGCCGCCAGAGGCGTCATATGCCAGTTAGTGGGACAGGTCGCCAGAATTTCAACGAAAGAAAAGCCCAGGTTTTTTGTCTGGCATTCAAAGGCCCTGACCACGGCTTTGCGCGCTTTGCGGATGTTCTTCACGTTGTTCACGGCCACGCGTTCGGCGTAGGCCACGCCGCCCAGAGAGGCGATGATTTCGGTCATGCGGATGGGCATGCCTTCGTTCTCGCGGCAGCGCCCGCCGGGACAGGTGGTGGTTTTCTGCCCGACCAGGGTGGTGGGAGCCATCTGTCCGCCGGTCATGCCGTACACGGTGTTGTTGACGAAAATGGTGGTGATGTTCTCGCCCCGGTTGGCGCAATGCATGATCTCAGCCATGCCGATGGAGGCCAGATCGCCGTCGCCCTGATAGGTGAACACGGTTTTGTCCGGCCGGGCGCGCTTGACTCCCGTGGCCACCGCCGGAGCCCGGCCGTGGGGGGCTTCTATGGCGTCCAGAGACAGGTAATTGTAGATGAACACCGAACAGCCGATGGAGCCGATGAGAATGGTGTCCTCGACCAGCCCCAGATCCGTCAGAGCCTCGGCCACCAGACGATGGGCCGTGCCGTGGTGGCAGCCCGGACAGTAGTGGGTGGGCCGGTCCGTGAGAACTTCGGGATAATTGGTGACGCGGGTTTCCTGGCTCATGCTCTTTCCTCCAGAGCCTTCAGAATGGGTTCCTCGAAATCGTCCGGGGTGGGCAGATTGCCGGGCAGCTGGCCGTGGAAGGCCGAGTCGGCCACGGTGCGGATGGCCAGGCGCACGTCTTCCACCATCTGCCCCATGTTGTGCTCGATGGTCAGGAAGCGTTTGCCCTGCCGGGCCAGCTCCAGCAGTACGGCCGAAGGGAAGGGGAACAGGGTGATGGGTCGGACCAGCCCGACCCTGTGTCCCCGGGCGCGGAGCTTGCGCACGGCGCTTTTGACAATGCGGCCGATGGACCCGAAGGCCACCACGACGAGTTCGGCGTCGTCGGTCAGAAACATTTCCTGGTCGGACTCGGCCTGCATGGCCTCATACTTGGCGGCCAGCTTCAGGTTCTGCCCGGCCAGAGCCCCGTCGTCCAGAAACAGGGACTTCAAAAGCCGCGGCTCACGTCCTCTGGCTCCGCAGAGCCCCCAGCCCTGTCCTTCGGCCTGGTCCAGATTTTCGGGCTTCCAGGGCACCACGGGCTCCTTCATCTGGCCGATGATGGCGTCGCCCAGAATCATGACCGGGTTGCGGTAGGCGAAGGCCAGCTCGAAGGCCTTGATGGTCAGATCGTAGGCTTCCTGAACCGTGCCCGGAGCCAGCACCAGCAGGTGATAGTCGCCGTGGCCGCCGCCCTTGACGGCCTGAAAATAGTCGCCCTGAGACGGCCCGATGTCCCCCAGACCGGGGCCGCCGCGACTCATGTTCACGATGACGCCGGGAATCTCGCTGCCGGCCATGTAGGAAATGGCTTCCTGCTTCAGGGACACGCCGGGACTGGACGAAGAGGTCAGCGCGCGCACGCCGCAGGCCGCCGCCCCCATGAGCATGTTGGCCGCGGCCACTTCGCTCTCGGCCTGGACGAACTGCCCGCCCGCCTCCACGATGGCCGAGGACATGAACTCCGGAATGTCGTTCTGCGGGGTGATGGGGTAGCCGAAATAACACTGCACCCCGGCGGCCAGAGCTCCCCGGGCGATGGCTTCGTTTCCCTTGATGAAGATGCGGGCCTCGCTCATGCGCCCTCCTCTTTGGCCCTGAACACGTTGATGGCATAGTCCGGACAGATCATGGCGCAGAAGGCGCAACCCTTGCATTCGCTCATCATGTCCTCCGTGATTTCGGCCACCTTGTATCCTTTCCGGTTGAACCGTCCCGACTGCTGGATGATGCCCGTGGGACAGGCCTCGGTGCAGAGCAGACAGCCCTTGCAGCGGTCTTCCCGGAATTCGACTCTGCTTGGCATGGGAATACCTCGGTGATGTTGACGTTGCGGCTGTGTGGAAAGAGCGGGAAACAGCGGATCAGCGGATGAACATGGCGTCGCCGTAAGAGAAGAAGCGAAAACCCCGGCTTATGGCATGCCGGTAAGCATCGATAATCTTTTGTCTGCCCGCGAAGGTGCCGACCATAATGATTAGGGATGAGCGGGGCAAGTGGAAGTTGGTGACGAGCTGGTCCACTATCTTGAAGCGATAGCCCGGGCGGATGAAAATATCCGTCCATCCGGCGAAGGTGCCGATGCCGTCCGGACCGGCGGCCATGCTCTCCAGAGCGCGGACTGTGGTGGTGCCCACAGCCACCACGGGCCGTCCCTCGTTCCTGGCCTGCCGGATGAGGCGGGCCGTCCGTTCGGGCACCTCGACATACTCGGCGTGCATGGCATGTTCCCGGATGTCTTCCACGCGCACGGGACTGAAAGTGCCATAGCCCACGTACAGGCTCACCTCGGCCCGGACCACGTCCCGTCGGCTCAGAGCTTCTAGGATTTCCAGAGTGAAATGCAGCCCGGCCGTGGGTGCGGCCACGGATCCCAGCCGGTCTTCCCGTGCGTAGACGGTCTGGTAACGGACGCGGTCCTGCCCGTCGTCGGCGCGGCGGATGTATGGCGGCAGGGGAATCCGTCCCGTGGCCAGAAAATGTGCGCCCAGGTCTCCCTGCCAGCACAGACGGCCGCGAATCCGCCCGAAGTCCCCCTTTTCCAGCACAAGAATATCCATGCCCGGAAAATGCAGCGTTTCTCCGACACGCACACTTTTGGACATCTTCACGAGTCCTTCGGCTTCGGCCTCGTGCCCGCCGCCCTTCCGGTCCCGGACGGTGATCAGCGGCAGGGGAGTGAGCAGCAGAAATTCCACCCGTCCGCCGGACGCGCGACGGCCCGTCAGGCGTGCGGGCAGCACCTTGGTGTTGTTGGCCACGAGCAGAGCGCCGGGGGGCAGAAATTCCACGATATCAGCGAACCGGGCTTCGTGCGTCGCGCCGGTGGCCCGGTCCAGCACCAGCAGACGGGACGCGCCATGCTCCGCCGGAGGCGCCTGGGCGATCAGCTCTTCGGGCAGTTCAAAATCGTAGGATTGCAGATTGAATTCAGGGGGAATAGCGGTCATGGTGCCTCGTTTCGAGTCCGCAATATCTGAAAATAGTCGTGCTTCGGCGCGGCGTTTCGCAAAGAACAGAAGGATATTTCCATGAACGGCGCTCTGCTGCGTTTCGATCGCGCCCACGTCTGGCACCCGTACACCTCCACCGTCAATCCCCTGCCCGTGCGGGAGGTGGTTTCGGCTTCGGGCGTGCGCCTGCGGCTGGCCGACGGCCGTGAGCTGGTGGACGGCATGTCCTCGTGGTGGGCCGCCATCCACGGTTACAATCATCCGGTTTTGAACGCGGCGGTGACGGAGCAGCTCGGCCGCATGGCCCATGTCATGTTCGGCGGACTGACCCACGAACCGGCGGTGGAGCTGTGCCGCGAGCTGGTGGAGATGACGCCCGCGCCGCTGGACAAGGTTTTCCTGTGCGACTCCGGCTCCGTATCCGTGGAAGTGGCCATCAAAATGGCCTTCCAGTACTGGATCGGCCTGGGCCGTCCCGAAAAGAACCGCCTGCTGACCATCCGCGGCGGCTATCACGGGGACACCTTCGCGGCCATGAGCGTGTGCGATCCGGTGAACGGCATGCACGAGCGCTTCGCGGGTGTGCTGCCCCGGCACATCTTTGCCCCGAGACCGGAGTGCCGCTTCGGCGATGACTGGGACGAGACGGACACGGCCGCCTTATGCCGGATGCTGGAGGAAAATCACGGCCGCGTGGCGGCGGTCATTCTGGAGCCCGTGGTGCAGGGCGCGGGCGGCATGCATTTTTACCATCCCCGGTATGTGCGGCGGGTGCGCGAACTGTGCGACGAGTTCGGCATGCTGTTCATCGCCGACGAAATCGCCACGGGCTTCGGCCGCACCGGACGCCTTTTCGCCTGCGAACACGCGGAAATGGCGCCGGACATCCTGTGCTTGGGCAAGGCCCTGACCGGCGGGTACATGACTCTGGCCGCCACTCTGACCACGGAAAAAGTGGCCCGGGGAGCGTGCGCGGAAGGCGTGTTCATGCACGGCCCGACCTTCATGGGCAATCCCCTGGCCTGCGCAGCGGCCAGGGCTTCCCTTTCACTGTTGCGGCGGGGCGGATGGCGGGCGGACATCCCCCGGATAGAAGCGGGCTTGCGAAACGGCCTTGCTCCGTGCCGGGAATTGGCATACGTTTATGATGTACGTGTGCTTGGAGCCATCGGTGTGGTGGAACTGCGTCAGCCCGTGCGCATGGCCGAAATTCAGGACGCGTTCGTGGCGTCGGGCGTCTGGGTCCGCCCCTTCGGGCGTCTGGTCTATGTCATGCCTCCCTATGTCATGAACGATCAGGATCTGGACTTTCTGACCGCGGCCGTGGTGCGGGTGGTGACGGAGCATTGCCGCTGACCCTTCAACCTGCAAACGAGATGGCCGCCCGGAGGCCGCTCAACAAGGAGTGCATCGGATGCGGAAAAGCGTTGTGTTGTTTTCTTGTCTGGCCGCTGCGGGGCTGATGCTGTTCGCCCTGCTGCCCGAAGCGTTCGCCGCGGGAGACCTGCATCACGAAGCCGAGGAAATCGGCAAACAGCTCGGCGTGCTCTGGGTCGTGCCTTTTGCGTGCATGCTTCTGTCCATCGCCATCATGCCGCTGGCCGTTCCCCATTTCTGGCATCACCATTACGGCAAGGTGGCCGCCTTCTGGGGGATCGCCTTCCTCGTCCCCTTCGCCATTGTCCACGGCTTTGAACTGGCTCTTTATTCCGTGGTGCACACTCTTTTTCTGGAATACATCTCGTTCATCGTTCTGCTCTTTTCGCTGTTCACCATCGCCGGGGGCGTTTGTCTGCGCGGCTCGCTGGTGGGGCGGCCCATGGTGAACACGGTCATTCTGCTGATCGGGACCCTGCTGGCCAGCTGGATGGGCACCACAGGGGCGGCCATGCTCCTCATCCGGCCCCTGATGCGGGCCATCTCCCATCGCAAGTACAAAGTGCACACCATCGTCTTTTTCATTTTTCTGGTGGCCAACATCGGCGGCAGCCTCACGCCGCTTGGCGATCCGCCCCTGTTCCTGGGCTTTCTGAAGGGTGTGTCCTTCTTCTGGACCACAGTGCACATGTTCATCCCCTTTGCTCTGCTGTCCGCCATCCTGCTGGCCCTTTATTTCGCCATCGACACAGCGCTCTTCAACAAGGAAGGCCGGCCCGAATCTCCCGACGCGGGCAAGGACGGCAAGCTCCGTCTGGAAGGGACACACAATCTGCTGCTCCTCGGCGGCGTGGTGGCCGGCGTGCTCATGAGCGGCGTGTGGAAGCCCGAAGGAGGAATAACCATTTACCATGTGCATGTGGAATTGCAGAACATCGTGCGCGACGTGCTGCTGCTCATCCTGGCCGTCATCAGCCTGAAGACCACGCCGCATGAAATCCGGCGCAGAAACGAGTTCGACTGGGAACCCATCCGTGAAGTGGCCAAGCTCTTCTCGGGCATCTTCATCTCCATGATCCCGGCCATCGCCATTTTGCGCGCAGGCATGGACGGCGCGCTGAGCGGCCTCATCTCCATGGTCAGAACCGCCGACGGCCTGGACAATCACACCATGTTCTTCTGGCTCACCGGCGTGCTGTCGAGCTTTTTGGACAACGCCCCCACCTATCTGGTGTTCTTCAACACCGCGGGCGGTGACGCGCAGCGTCTCATGAGCGAGGCGGGCACCCTGCTGGCCATTTCCGCCGGCGCGGTATTCATGGGCGCCAATACCTACATCGGCAACGCTCCGAACTTCATGGTCCGGTCCATCGCCGAATCGGGCGGAATCAAGATGCCCAGCTTCTTCGGCTACATGGCCTGGTCTGTTGGTATCCTGATCCCCTGCTTCATCCTGATGACGGTGCTCTTTTTCCACTAACAACCATCAGCGGCGGAACATCCGCCAGGAGATATGCATATGGTCAAAATTGAACGTGTACTGGTTCCGGTGGACGGCTCCGACTCATCCAAGAACGCGGCCAAATACGCCGCGCATCTGCTGAACGCCAGAAACCCCACGCTCTACCTGCTGCATGTGGTGGAAGCGGTAAACATGGCCATTGGAGGGGAAAGCGCCGAGGAATTGCGCAAGAAAAACGAGGCCAAGGCCATGGCTTTGCTCGAAGAATACAGGGAAATAGTGGAAGCCTGCGGATTCAAGAATACCGAGCTCCTCGCACGCAGCGGCCGCCGGCCGGATTACGTGATTCTGAACACTCAGGAAGAGTTGGACTGCGACATGATCATCATCGGTTCCCGCGGGCACTCCGCACTGGAGAACGTGGTCATGGGCAGCGTGGTCACCGGAGTGCTGGAAGAGGCCACTTGCCCGGTACTGGTCACGCGCAACCTGCGCGGCAGATATCTGGAAGGAGCGGCCGGTCTGTAACCGCATCGGCCTTTCAAAAAACCGATCCCCTGCCGTGCAAACGGCGGGGGATTTTTTCTCGCCCCCGCCAACCGCAAAACATTCTTTCCTGCCCGCATCCACGGACACCGGAAACCGTTCGCAACTTTCTTGTTATTTCTCCGGCATGAGACTATGCGCGGACCATGACTGAGTCTCTCTGGATCAACGCGGGAGAAGCATCCGGCGATCTGCACGGCCAGCTTCTGATCCGCGCCCTGTGCCAGCTGTGTCCGGATCTGTCTATCGCGGGCATGGCCGGACCGGCCATGCGGGCCGAGGGAGCGGACAGTCCGCTGCACACAGAAGCCCTTTCCGTCATGGGCCTGACCGAGGTACTGACCCGGCTGCCCGGCATATTTTCCATGCTGCGCGGCATCCGGGAGGAGCTCTCCGCCCGCCGTCCCGGTGCGGTGGTGCTCATCGACGCTCCGGAGTTTCATTTCCGGGTGGCCCGCATCGCCCGTTCTCTGGGCATTCCCGTCATCTATTACATAAGCCCCAAGCTCTGGGCCTGGCGCGAAGGCCGGGTACGCTTTCTGCGCGAACATGTGGACCGGCTCATCTCCATCCTGCCCTTCGAAGTGGCCTTCTACGCCCGCCACGGCATGAAGATCGACTATGTGGGGCACCCCCTGCTGGATACGGTACGCTCCGCGCACGTTCTGGACACGCCCCGGCGGGACCGCCGGATCGGCATTCTGCCGGGTAGCCGGACCAGTGAAATCACGCGGCTCCTGCCGGTCTTTTCCCGCGCGGCGGACCTTTTGTCCGGCGTTTTCCCGGACCTGGAGTTCGTTCTCCCCGTGGCGCCCGGCATGAGCCCGGAGCTTCTCACCCGTTTCTGGACAGCGCG
>JAUMXF010000147.1 GCA_030529235.1 Pseudomonadota bacterium | reverse complement strand
GGCCTGGGCGACGCCGTGGCCAAGATCTTCGGCTTCCTCAAACGTGAGGCGCGGGTCATCGGCCCGTCTCCGGCGTACTCCACCCATTCCTCGGCCGAGGCCGCCCATTCCGGCTACGAACACCTGACCTACGAGCTGGATCCGGCCAACGGCTGGATGCCCGACCTGACCGACCTGGAAAACAAGGTCCGCTACAACGACTCCATCGCGGGCATTCTGTTCATCAATCCGGACAACCCCACCGGCGCGGTCTATCCGTGCGAGCTGATCGAAAAAATCGTGGACATCGCCCGCCGCTACAATGTCTTCGTGCTGGCCGACGAAATCTACGCCAACATCGTTTACAGCGGGCATCCCACATGCAGCCTGTCCGAGGTCATCGGCGAGGTGCCGGGCATGGCCCTGCGCGGCATTTCCAAGGAATATCCCTGGCCCGGCGGCCGCTGCGGCTGGATCGAGGTGTACAACAAGGACAAGAATCCCGACTTCCGGGCCTATATCAGAAGCCTGCTCAACGCCAAGATGCTCGAAGTCTGTTCCACCAGCCTGCCCCAGCTTTCCATCCCTCTGGTCATGGGCGATCCCCGCTACCAGGGCCATCTGGAAGAGCGGCGGCGCATGTTCGAACATCGCGCCCAGGAAGCCTGGGCCGCATTTCAGGGCATTCCCGGCGTGCAGGTCCTGAAGCCTCAGGGCGCGTTCTACATGTCCGTCATGTTCGAGGACGGGGCCCTGAACGGCCGCCAGACTCTGGATATCGAAAATCCCACCATCCGGGCCTACGTGGAGGACATGGTCCGGGGAGTGCAGGTGGACAAGCGTTTCGTCTATTACCTGCTGGGCGCGACCGGCGTCTGTGTGGTGCCCCTGACGGGCTTCTGCTGTAACCGCAAGGGCTTCCGGGTCACTCTTCTGGAAATGGACGACGCCAAACGGCAACGCACCTGGAAAACCATTGCCGACGCCATAACCCGCTACCTCGCTTCGGCCTGACCATATGAACGACGCATCCCTCCCCCGCTGGCTTGAATGGGCACGGGAAATCCAGGCCCTGTCCCAGACCGGTCTGGCCTATGCCAAAAGCCACTACGACCGGGACATATTCGCCCGGCTGTCCGGCATCGCGGCCGAAATCACGGCCGAACACACGAACCTGCCGCTGACCGACATCCACCGGACCTTTTCTCTGGAACCCGGATACGCCACACCCAAGGTGGATGTGCGCGCCGCCGTGATCCGGAACGGCCGCATCCTGCTGGTCCGGGAAAATTCCGACGGGAAATGGGCCATGCCCGGCGGCTGGGCCGATGTGGGCGATTTCCCCGCTGCGGCGGCCGAAAGGGAAACCCTGGAGGAAAGCGGTTTCGTGGTCCGGGCCGTCAAACTTCTGGGAGTGTTCGACGCCAATCGGGGAACAAAGGCTAACGCCTTTTATCACGCGGTGAAACTGGTCTTTCTGTGTGATCTGGTTTCCGGTGAAGCCGCGCCCAGCGAAGAGACCCTGGCCGTGGACTTTTTCGATTTCGAAAGCCTGCCCGACCTGTCCATGCAGCGCACCAATCCTCGCCATCTGGAGGAGGTGCGGGCCCACCTGAACGATCCGCTGCGGCCGGCGGCCTTTGACTGACATGTCCATGCGCAATCTACCCATCGGCGTCTTCGATTCCGGCATCGGCGGTCTGACCGTCCTGAAGGCCCTGACCGAAACCCTGCCCCGCGAAAGTTTCCTCTATCTGGGCGACACGGCCCGCCTGCCCTACGGCACCAAGAGCGCCAGGTCCGTCACCCGCTACGCCCTGCAAACCACGGCCCTGCTGCACAGGCGCGGAGTGAAGATGCTGGTCATCGCCTGCAACACGGCCACGGCCGCTTCCCTGACGTCCTTGCGGGAAGCCTATCCCGGCCTGCCCGTTGTCGGCGTCATCCGGCCCGGAGCCGAGGCCGCCTGCCGGGCCAGCCGCAATGGCCGCATCGGCGTCATCGGCACGGAGAGCACTGTCAACGGCCGCAGCTACGAGCGTGAAATCCTGCGTATCCGCCCGGAGGCCAGCGTATTCGCCACGCCCTGCCCCCTGTTCGTGCCCCTGGCCGAGGAGGGATGGTGCGACGGACCCATCGTCGAGCTGGCGGCCCGGCGCTATCTGGAGAGCATGTTCCGGGACACGGGTATCGACACCCTGGTGCTGGGCTGCACCCATTTTCCCGCCCTGTCCGCCCCCATCGCCCAGGTGGCCGGGCCGGACATCCGTCTGGTGGACTCGGCCCGGACCACGGCCCTGTTCGTCCGGGATCTGCTGTCCAGCCAGCGCCTCTGCTCCACGGCCCGCAGGCGCTCCCTGACTTTTCTGGCTACGGACGGCGCGGAACGCTTCGCCCGCGTGGGCGGCGTATTCATGGGCGCGCCTCTGTCTCCCGCCGATGTGGAGATTGTGGATCTCTGATGTCCGCCCTTCTGGCCGTGGACGCCGGAGTCCGCACGGGGCTCGCCCTGTTCGACCGGCAAGGACGGCTTGCATGGTGCCGCTCGCACAACCTGGGCAATATCTCCCGCCTGAAAAAAGCCGCGAGCGGGACCCTTTTCGGGTTGCCGGAACTGGAATACGTGGTGGTGGAAGGCGGCGGACAGACTGCCGGAGTCTGGGAGTACGCCGCGAAAAAACGCGGCCTGACCTTTCTTTTGATCCAGGCCGATCACTGGCGGCCGGATTTCCTCTTGCCAAGGGAACGCCAAAGCGGACACAAGGCCAAGGCCGCCGCCCGCGCCCTGGTGGAGAAAATCATGCGCGCCGAAGGCTGGTCGTCACCCACGCCGCCGCGTCATGACGCCGCCGAAGCCGCCCTGATCGGGCTGTGGGCCGT
>JAUMXF010000146.1 GCA_030529235.1 Pseudomonadota bacterium | reverse complement strand
GCGTTTTTCCGGATATCGAAATCCTCTTCAACAAGGGTCCGGGCCCGGCCAGCCAGGGACGACCGCAGATTCACATCCCGCAGCAGCTGCTCCAGGGCATCGGCCAGAGCGGCGGGATCGCGCTCCGCCACGCAGAAACCGGTGTCGTCATGCCGCACTAGCTCGGGAATGCCCACCACCTGGGTGGAGATGACCGGCGTCCCCAAGGCCATGGCCTCCACAAGAACCGTGGGCAGGCCATCGCGGTCACCGTCAGAGCTGATCACACAGGGAGCGACAAAGAAGGCGGCCTCACGAAAAATCCTGATCAGCTCCGCGTGGGCTCTGGGCCCGGCAAGACAGACCTGCTCGCCCAGATCGAGCCGCTCAATTTGCTGCCGCAGAGCCTCCCGCATCATGCCCTCGCCCACTATGCTGCAGTGAAAAGAAATGCCCCGGTCCCGCAGCAGGCCGCAGGCATCGACCAGCACATCAAAACCCTTTTTCTCCACCAGCCGGCCCACGGCCAGGATTTCCCGGTTGTTCAGGTTGGGCGGCCGGTATGTAAAACGGTCCAGATGCAGGCCGTTGTAGATGCGCCGCACCTGTCCAGCCGCCTGACCATAGGTGGCCTGCAGATAGCGCTGGTTATAGCCGGAGACCGTGATCACGCCTGCGGCATCGCCAAGCTTCCTGCGCATGTCCTCCTGATCGACTTCCTGATGATAAATGTCCTTGGCGTGTACGGTCAGGGTGTAGGGAATGCGGGCAAGCCTTGAGGCAATGCGGGTGACTGTCGCCGCAAGTGTGCCGAAATGGGCATGAAAATGGGCAATCCCGCGTTCGCGCGCCTTCAGGGCCAGCTTGATGGCCTGGAGCAGGTCTCCCTCTTCCATGTCGCCCAGCTCATCCAAAGCCTGCCAGAAACCCGGCAGTTCCCTGCGGGCAAGGCTCATCAACTCCCAGAGGCTGTGAGTGGCGGCGCTGATGTCGCGGATATAGGTGACCGGCGCTCTGACCTGGGCCAGAATATCCTGAAAATGGCTTTCGCGGACCGGCCGCAGGGCAAAGATGTGGATTGTCATCCCGGCCTTTTCGTGTTCGAGAATTTCATTGACGATAAAGGTTTCCGAAAAGCGCGGGTAGCGTTTGAGCACATAGGCCAGCGCGGGCTGTTGAGATGTCGTCATGATGAAACCTCGGTAGAACGAGTGGAGGAGGCGGAAGCGGAATGGTCGGCAGTAACATTCGCAGACCGGAACATGGCGCTGACCAAAGCCGGAATCTTCTCCAGCCCTCCAAGATCGATCACATTGCGGGCAGGTTTGAACGCCCTGTCGTTATGGAGCCAGCGGGAGAGACCGGCCGGATTCAGATCTTCCAGGCAGATAACGTCGACCACACCCAGAGCCCGCAGGCGTTCGGCGCGGATTGTCTGCTCGAGCCGGGGCTTGTTGCGCGGCACAATCAAAGCGGGTTTGCCGAGACTCAATATTTCCGTCACCGTGTTGTAACCGCCCATGGCAATGATACGCTTGGCCCGCTGCATCAGCCCCATGAGTTCCTGCAGAAACTCCAGTACCCGCAGACGCGGATTTTCTCTGGCCTGGGAGCGCAACTGCCGTTTTTTCTCCTCCGGTAAAAACGGCCCGGTAACAATGATGCCGTACTCGCCCTCCGGCAGTTGCGACTTGGCAAAGGCACTCGCCACAGCCAAGCCGTCCTGCCCCCCGCCAATAACACAAAGGGTAAAGTCCTGTTGGAGCACATCCCGCTCTACCCAGCGCGATGACTCCGGGTTCACGTCCTCTTCTCCGGGCGGCAGACGGTCCATGGGGTCGAGATAGCCGGTGAAGGTCGTCTTGAGCCTCAGGGAGGGAGAAAAACTATAGGCAGATGTCTGGTCGTACACGTCTGGATCGCCATAGACCCAGACCGCTTCATAAAACCGCTCGATAAAGGCCTCGTTCTCCTGTTCCTGCCACTGCCTGCGCACAGCCTCCGAATGATCGATTATGTCTCGCAGACCCAATACAGTTCTGGTGGTATCGGAAAATTTCAGATTCGCCAGAACCGGACTCAATTCCTGCAGAGCGCCGCGCGGCACATTATCCACGATAAAAAGGTTGGGGTTGAAATGGGTCAGGGCCGTCCCAATCACCTGGGACCGCAGATTGACCAGGGCATTGGTCTCTACAAAAAGGGAGCGGGGCGAGTATTTCCCGTTCTGATCCTTGCTGTAGGCGGGCAAGGTCAGACAGTCGACGCCCTTTGGAATACGGAATGCGCCTGCCTCGTGGATGCCGGCAATGAGCAGCACCTTGGCTGCTAAAGGCGACTCAGCCAGAGCTCTGGCGATAAGCAGGTTGCGGCGGATGTGGCCAAGGCCCATGGTATCGTGGGAATACAGGGCGATTTTCATGATCAGTCCTCTCGTTGATGCTGGCAGGCTCGGAGGTGCCCCATTTGTTCGGACAGAAAATAGCGGTTTCTTAGCTTACTTTTCCCTCTCCCTCATCTCAGGCTGTCTTTGCAAGCCCTTATTCAAGATAGGTACCCAAGCTCAGAACTCATTGTTTACGAAGGGCAAGAAAGTTGGTGGGTTATGTACGTGGTGGGCGTAATGAGAGTTCTATTTTTTGATCGCTGTTTCCCCGGAAGAAAACAGTCCATACAACAATGACACTTGGATCAATTGGCAGCAAGGCACCCATGACAATAAAACTGTCTGGATATGCTGTCATTTCTGCTTCAAAAACAGACATCCGCTTCCTGATAGGAAAAGATCTCTGTCCATGTTATACATATATCTTTAACTCGTAGGGGAAAATACAAGATAAAGATATACGTGTAACGAAGAAGTCAGGGTAGTTTCAGGGTCTTGAAGGGGTTTTCAGTCTCTCTTCCCAGGCAATCAGAACCTCG
>JAUMXF010000026.1 GCA_030529235.1 Pseudomonadota bacterium | reverse complement strand
CCTAGATATGCTTCAGCCGGATGAGCTGAAAAAATCTCCATCTCTTGCCATAAAGACCAAGGATCAAGGCTTGAACAGCTTCTCCACCTCCGGGTCAGCGACATGATCTCCGGTCAGAGGATAGGAGTGCACCATGACCGACGCATCCGGCTCCCAGACAGCCTTTGTCCCCGGTTTGGGCAGTTCCGGGATGGTCACGGCCAGGATCACCTTGCCCTTGGTGAAGGCCCGCACCCAGAGCACCCTATTGTCCCGCAAGTACAGTCCAGAATATCCCGGCCCCTCCCCAGAGCCGAAAACCATGTCGAAAACTTCGCCGCGTCGCCCCAGAAAATCCTGTTCCCGCTCCTCTCCCCATGAAGAAATGCCGATAATCAGATTGTATCGGCCCGACTGGCGCAGCTCTTCCGCGAAACGGAACAACCGTTCTTCGTCCGCCTCGGACATATTCTTTTCGGGGAACAGCACGAAGGCAAGATTTCCTTCGGGCACGCTTCTGACGACCAGTTCGGGCTCATGCAAGGGATAGGGCTCGGCAAACGGCACGCTCCATTCCCGTTCAGAGG
Source organism: Pseudomonadota bacterium (assembly GCA_030529235.1). Taxonomy (GTDB): domain Bacteria; phylum Desulfobacterota; class Desulfovibrionia; order Desulfovibrionales; family Desulfomicrobiaceae; genus Desulfomicrobium. The sequence goes on along the minus strand of JAUMXF010000026.1, from coordinate 23,872 downwards.
CGGTGAGCATGAACAGGTCGTACTTCATATGTGCATGGGCCGCGATGAGAGCCTCCATGCTTACATCTTCCTTCGCGCCGGAGAAAGGCACCAGTTCGTAGCCCAAACCGAGAAAAAGAGTTCCGGGCGTTCTCAAAGAGTTGAAAAAGGCGGCCCGCCGGGCCAGCCCACCGAGGCTTTTTCCCCCTCAGGTCGGACAGGGGGCATGTTCGCCCAGAGTGTTCCCGGTCAATACAAGACGGGTCTCAGCCCATCCCGAGCCGGAAAGCTGGCCAATCAAGACGGCTATCAGAAAAACGATACGCACGGCGCTCTCAGCTGGTTTTAAGGATGGGGCTGCGGGCAATGAGATCAAGCAACCTGATTCTGCTGTCCACAAGCTTTCGGGCAATGGAGCGGATGTCCCCTGCGGCCTGGCTGTCCGGAGCGAATTTCAGCAACGGCACCTGCTGGCGCACGGACTCCGGCACCATACCGTCTTTATGCACGACTCCCAGAAGCTTCACGGTCAGGCCCAGAAAACGGTCACAGGCTTGGCTCAGGCGTTCGAAAGCGATTTTTGCTTCTTTATCGCTTTCAGCCATGTTCACGATGATCTGAAATGTTCTGACCTGGTGCTGGGTAGCCAGCACCTTGATCAGCGCATAGCTGTCCGTCAGAGAAGTCGGTTCGGGCGTGATGACCACAATCCGTTCCTGCGGCATGGCCGCGAAGGCCAGTACCGTGGGGCTGATGCCCGCGCCGAGATCCAGCAGAAGAAAATCGTATTGACGGAACAGGATCTCCAGCTTGTCCAGCAGAACACCCCGCACATCTTCGTCCAGTTCCACCAGCTCCGCCACGCCCGAAGCCGAGGGCAGCAGAGCGAAGCCCTCCTCGAGAGGCACCACAACGCTTTCGGCGCTGGTCTCGCCCAACAGATCCTGAAGGTTTTTTTCCGGGGAAATGCCCAGCAGCACATCCAGATTGGCCAGTCCCAGATCCGCATCCAGAAGCATCAGGGAATGCCCGGCTTCCCGCAGGGCAAAGCCCAGATTGAGAGCGATGTTGGTCTTCCCCACTCCGCCTTTGCCGCTGACCACGGAAAGACTCAGGGTTTTGTTCGGTCCGCTCATAGATATCCTCATGAATCCCCGCCCCGCTCCGCCGTATCGGTGAAAAGGGAGGAAAAAAGAAAGCGTTTTTCGTTCTGCTGCACCAGCGTGTGGTCCAGCGGCAACGCGGCGTCCAGAAGCGGCGCCGCCACCAGACGGTCCTTGCCCTCGGCCTTGGCCCGGTACAGAGCCTTGTCCGCCTCGGCCAACAGTTTGTCCGCATCCGGAGCCTGTTTGCCCCGGTAACAGGCCAGCCCTGCCGAGCAGGTAAAGGACAGATTTCCGGCCGTGGAACAGTCCACACGCGCCTCACGAACAGCCTGCAGGAGCCGCTCCACCAGTTTCTGGGCGCTGAGCAGGCCGGTGCCGGGCAGGATGAGCCCGAATTCCTCGCCGCCGATGCGGGCCGGCACATCGATCTTCCGCGTCCCGGAGCGCAGGACGTCGCCCATGGCCCGGATGACCAGATCGCCGCACGGGTGACCGTACTTGTCGTTGATGCTTTTGAAATTGTCCAAATCAAGAATGCACAGGCTAAGAGGCGTCTTGAAACGGGTGGCCCGCTCCACTTCCACTCCCAGAAGGCGATCGAAGGCCCGGCGGTTGGGAATCCCCGACAGGGGGTCATGGTCTTTTTCGAAGGCCAGGGCGTGCAGCCGCTCCCTGAGCCGTTCCAGAGCGGGAAACTTGTCCGCGCCCAAAGGCAGAACGATCCACTGCGCCAAATCTTTCTGGCGCAGCAGTTCCTCCAGAGACACGCCGGACCGCACCAGGCGAATCACAGCGGTCAGTCCGCCCGCTTCGGATTGCGGCAGAAGTTTTTCCAGCTCCTCCAGTTCGGCGAGGAGTTCCCCGGCGGCGCTATTTTCTGGCATGGAGGTGGAGCAGATAATTATGGATGAAAGGAGCGATGCATCCGTCCAGCACCGCGTCAACATTGCTCGTTTCGGTATCGGTGCGGTGATCCTTGACCAGCCGGTAGGGCTGAAGCGTGTATGTCCGGATCTGGGAGCCGAAGGCGATGGCTCCCTTGGCCGCGTACTCGGCCTGCCGCTCGTCGGCGATCTTCTGCAGTTCCAGCTCGTACAGGCGGGCCTTGAGCACTTTGAGCGCCGCCTCCTTGTTCTTGTGCTGGGACTTCTCGTTCTGACACTGGGCCACCAGCCCCGTCGGCAGGTGTGTGATACGTACCGCGGAATCCGTGGTGTTCACGGACTGTCCGCCCGGCCCGCTGGAGCGAAAGATGTCCACGCGGATATCCTCTTCCCGCACGGTGATCTCGATATCCTGGCCCGCGTCGGGATACACGTCCACCGAGGCGAAAGACGTATGCCTGCGACCGCTGGAATCAAACGGAGAAATGCGGATCAGACGATGGGTTCCCTTTTCGGCCTTGAGCTGGCCGTAAGCGTACGGGCCGTGAATATGCAGGGTGACGCTCTTTATGCCCGCCTCGTCACCGGGCAGCAGATCGAGCACCTCGACCTTGAAGCCGTTCTGTTCGGCAAACCGCCGGTACATGCGCAGCAGCATTTCGGCCCAGTCCTGGGATTCCGTGCCTCCCGCCCCCGGATGGATTTCCAGAATGGCTTCGCTGATGTCCTCGGGGCCGCTCAGAAGCGTACGCATCTGGGCGGCGTCGAGCCTGGAGGACATCTCGTCCAGAGCCTCGTTCAGAGCCTGCAGCATCTCCGCCGTTTCTTCCTCGGCGGCCATTTCGAGCCATTCCAGAACATTGTTGCGGGACGCTTCCAGCGCCTCCCATTCTTCCACCTGTCCGGACAGCTGTGTTTTTTCCTGCAGCACCGGAGTGAGCAGATCCGGCTTGTCCCATGCTCCGGGCGCGGAAATCTGCTTCTCTATTTCGTTTAAGCGTTCCTTGTGTCCACGCAGGTCAAAGCCGCCCCCAGAAATCGCTGAAACTTTCGTTCAATTGGGCGGCTCTGGTCTTCAATTCCGAGTATTGGAGCATGATGATTCCGGATGTTTTCTGCGGCCCTTCAGCCAGCAGGCGGCCCCGGAAAGGAGTGCCGCCAGAGGAAAGGCCAGATGAATGAAGTCAAAATGGTCGTGGTAAAAGGTTGTCCCTGTCAAGAGCGGGACGTCTTTTTTCCGCGGCGTGGCAGCGGTGAAGAGCTCCGTGGCCGTTTCCACCCTGCCGTCCGGGCCGATGAACGCGCTCACCCCCGTGTTTGTAGCCCGGATGAGCGCACGCCCCTGCTCCACCGCGCGCAGAACAGCGAGGTGCAGATGCTGGATGGGCGCGGACGAGCGGCCGAACCAGGCGTCGTTGCTGATGTTGACCAGCACATTGGCTCCCTGGGCGACCCGCTTCTGCGCCAGTTCCGGAAAAATGGCCTCATAGCAGATGAGCGTTCCCAATGCCAGCGCGCCGGAGCGCAGAGGTTCCATATTCCGGCCGGGGCGGAATTCGTATTCGCCGGGGACCAGCCTGGTCAGAAAAGGAAGCCATTTGCCAAGGGGCACGTATTCTCCGAAGGGAACCAGATGTTCCTTGTCGTACCAGCCAAGCGTCCCACCCTGGGCATTCAGAAGATAAGCCCGGTTACGCAGCACGAAATCCGCTTCCGGCTCATCCCTGGGGTCCAGACTGGAATAGGCCGGGGCTCCGGCCAGCAACGGAACACCCAATTCCGCCACGGCTCGGCTGGCATGCAGGGACAGTTCCGTCGGGTCCTGAAAATAGAAAGGCATGGCCGTTTCCGGCCAGACCACGAGATCGGCGCTCTCTTCCCGCACCGCTGCACGGGAAAGATCGATGTAGGTTTGCAGAATGTTCTTCTGGCTCTCCTCGTCCCATTTGAGATTCTGGTCGATGTTGCCCTGAACGACGATCACCTCAGCCTGCTCATCGGGCGTTGCGGACGGGGAAAACAGGGCCGGAAGAAAAAGAAGTATCAGAAAAGGAACGGCCATGAGCCTGCCCATGCCCCGGCCCAGAAGCACGGCATGGGTCAGGGACACCAGAATCCCGGACAGGCCGAAAGCACCTACCCAGGCGGCCGCCCCCAAAGCCTGCGGCCAGATGGCCGGGGCCGAAGCCAGCGGCAGCCAGGAGAAGCCCGTCAGAAAATGGTTCCGGGCCAGTTCGAGGCTGGCCCAGAGCGCGCCGGAGAAAAGACAGGCCGCCGGATGCCCGGCATGGCCGCGGATCAGGAAAGCCCCGGCGCAAAAGATGGCCGCGTAGGCGGCCAACAGCCCTCCGACCAGAACCGGACAGGGAAGTGCCAGTATCCACGGCAGATTGCCGAAATCATGCACCGGCAGGGCTATCCAGTACAGACCGGCTGCGTATCCCGGCAGGGATACCAGAAACCCGGCGCGCAGAGCCTGTGGCAGGCTTCCGGAACGAATTCCGGTCAGCAGGAGCGCCGCTGGCAGCAAAAAAATAGCCGGGGGAAAATGCAGAAGCGGGTTGGCAAAGCCGAACCAGGCACCCAGAAAGGCCAGAACCGCAAGCCCCCAGGAATTTTTCAGGAAATCAGTCCGCCGGGCCGGAAACGAGAACCCACTGAATCTGTTTGGCATCGGCTTCCTTGATGAGAAAGGTGTATCCTTCCAGTTCCAGAGATTCATCGGCTTCCGGAACGCGCCCGAGCTGCTCGCTGATGTATCCGCCGACGGTTTCCACCTGTTCGGAGTCGAGCCGGATGCCGCATTCCGCTTCCAGATCCTCGAGGGTGGTGCGGCCGGACACGAGAAAGGTGCGGTCATCCATGGGCTGAATGTCCTCAGGCCGGGGCGGGTCGTACTCGTCCTCGATATCGCCGACGATTTCTTCCAGCACATCCTCCAGAGTCACCAGCCCGGCAGTGCCACCGTACTCGTCGAGGACGATGGCCATGTGCTGCTTGTTGCTCTGGAAGTCGAGCAGGATGTTTTTGACGTTCTTGGTTTCCGGAATGAAATAAGGGGGGCGCAGAACCGAGGCCAGATCGGCGGGAGCCTGTTCGTCGCCCGCGAAGAAACGCAGGAGTTCCTTACAGTGCAGAACGCCGACAATCTGATCCTTGGTTTCCTTGTAGATGGGCAGACGGGAATGCCCGCTTTCAAAGAATCTTCTGGCGACTTCAGTGATGGTGTCTTCAAGCTCCGCGCAGACGATGTCCGTCCGCGGAACCATGATTTCATATGCCTGTTTGTCGTCGAGCTGCAACACGTTCAGAAGCATGGACATTTCGTCGTTTTGCAGCTCTCCGCCGTCCTTTGCTTCCTGTATGGCGTCTTCCAGATGACTTTCGCCCTTGCGCTGAAAAAGACGCTTCAGCAGGGCAGCCCACGGTCGACTGTCAGAGCCCTCATCCATCAATATGGTCCTCCGCTGGGAATTTTGAAAATGAAAAACGCCTGCACGTCTAAACGATTTCCCCCTCCCGGTAAAGTTCCAGGTGGCGTTTGAAAACCCAGTTGACCAGGTCGTCCACACCCTGACGGGGTTCTATCCTGATCCAGTCCAGAGTGGTCGCCTTCCGGTCGCGGCATTCGACAAACTCATACCCCAGCAGAAGCGCCCCGCTGTTCACGTCCCGCACGCTGGTGCGCAGCCGGGCCGCTATATAATACGGAGGATGTTCCGTTCCGGCCACGGGTGTCAGTTCCAGCCGCATGAAAAGAACCGGATTTCTGGCGACGAACTCCTCCAGCCCCTGATATTGCTCCGGATCGAAGAACAGCTTGATGCCGCCGCCGGAAATGTCCATGACGCGCATGCCCGCCCCATCCGAAGCGTAAACCGCCAGCGGCGCGGGCCAGGCTTCCTCTTCCGCGTCAAAGGGACAAACGCCGTCCTCGGGAGCCCAGATGCGGAAATCCCTGATATCCGCCGGGGGCACTTCCAGCCGCAGATGACGGCGCTTCTGCCCCAGTTCCACTTTCCGGGGCATGGTGAGCACCAGATAGCCGATGCCGCCGTCCCGGAAGGTGCGCAGGACGGACGTGGAAAATCTGTAGAAGTAAGGCCCCTTGCCCGGCTGGGGGATGCGGAAGAAGCAATCCATGACCCGGTCCTGCCAGAACTCCGAGGGCGTGACTCCGACGGGCATTTCCAGAACGATTTCCTCGTCCGAGATATCGTGCAGGGTGCAGGAAACGGTCTTCCGTACTTCATCGATGGAATGAAAGCTCATGTCCATCCGGCTTCTGTGCATGAGGGCCTGTTCGAGAATGGCGGCGACGGCCCCGGGCTGCATGGCCGGGCCGCCTCCCCAGCGGGAGCCCTTGCCTGAGGTGATCTTTTTCCACAGCAGATAGCACAGAATGGCCGCAGCGACCAGGATGGCCGTGGTCAGAATGGGGGCTTCCTGCGGGCGGTGGCTCACTTCGCCGAAAGAGCGCGACACCTGCTGCAACAGGGTTTCGGAGGTCTGAAGAAAAAAGCGGTCGAGCATTGTCTGCCTCGTTTATGGAAAGACGTCATCCCGGCCCGGATGCCGAAAAGATATTTTCCGGAGCGTGAGAACAGTTCATATCTGTCTGGATGTATTGGCCGTATACGAGGAAAAATGCAAGATTCGGGCACACGCGCCTTCCAGACGAAACGGGCGGTTTCTCCTTCTCCTTTGCCAAGAGGCAGGCTTACTGATAGAGGCCGCGGGCATGAAGCACGGACTGCATCTTGGCGACTATCTGGATATGGACTGGTTTCTGGAAGAAGACCGGAAGGCCGGACATGACGCGTTGCAGGCCAGAGACCGCCAGTGGGGGCTCGAGGCCGCAGAGCAGGATCTGCCGGAAGAAAAGTGGCCGCTGTTCTGGATCGGACAGCGCCGGGCCGGAGAAAAAAAGCGGCCGCCCTCGGCGCTGTGGGCTTCCTTCATGGTACTGGCGCGATGGATCGTGGTCATCTGCGGCCTCGCCGGAGGCATATCTCTGGTGCGCGGTCTGTTGCAGTATTTCGGCGGACATCCGGTCAATGTCTCCGTGTTTCTGCTCCTGGCCGTTTTCTCCCAGACGGCCCTTTCCCTTCTGGCCCTGCTGTTCTGCCTGATCCGGCGTCCCGAGCGCGGATACGGAACGGCGCTGGGGCGCACGCTCTTTTCTTTCTTCGCCGCAAAAGCGGGGCGGAAAGACTCGACAGCCGTCCGTTTTCTGCGCTCCGTGCTGACCCAGAACCGCTACGCCCGGCTGCTGGGCTGGGAAATATTCGGACTCGCGCAACTGGGCGGTTTGTGCTTTGCCCTCGGCGCACTGGGCGGGACCCTGGGCAGCGTGGTGGTCACGGATCTGGCTTTCGGATGGCAGTCCACGCTGCGCACCGGCCCGGAAGGCATGCACGCGGTCGTCTCCGCCCTGTCCCTGCCCTGGCGCTGGCTTCCGGATTCCTTAGACCTTGCTCCCACTCTGGCACAGATAGAGGGCAGCCGCATCATCCTCAAAGACGGCATCGCCAGGCTGGCTTCCGCCGATCTGGCCGCCTGGTGGCCGTTTTTGTGTGCCTGTCTGGCCGTTTACGCCCTTCTGCCGCGCGCCGCGCTTCTTTTTGCGGCGCGGTGGAGGCTGCGCGCGCTGGAAGCCTCTTTCATCCATCCCGACGCACGGCGCATCGCCGACAGAATGCGTACCCCGCATGTCCGCGCGGACAAACCCGAAGAAGCCCGGTTCACACCCCTGCCCGCGCCGGGCCCGCAGACCGTTTCCACGCCCGGGCCGTCATCATCGGCGCTGGACGCGGTGCTGGTGGCCGGGCCGGAAATTCTCGAACGCATCGCCCCGGACGCGCTGAACTCCGTCCTGCTGCGGGCGACAGGTCATGCGCCGGACAAGATCGTGGCTGCGGCGCTGGAAGAGACACAGATCCGGAAAATGCTCGAGGACTGCTCCGAAAACATCTGGCAGAGCGGACACGAGCGATTCGTGGTTCTGGTGGAAGCATGGCAGCCGCCCATCCAGGAAAATCTTTCCGCCCTGTCTCTCCTTGGCCGGGACGAGACCATGAACCGCAGCGTCACGCTTCTGCTGGCCGGGCGGCCCAAAAACGGAAACTGGCTGACCGCGCCGACGCCCACCGAACTGCAAATATGGACCGAAGCGGCCGGGCGTCTGGCGCCGCCGCGCATGGATGTCATCGGAGTGCCGGAATGAAGACCATCCCCGTTTTTGCCGTGATCGGCCATCCCAACGAGGGCAAGTCCTCCGTGGTCGCCACGCTGGTGGAAAACGACCGGATCCGGATCAGCCCCGTGCCGGGAGAAACGGTCCGGGCCCAAGAGTATCCCGTCATCATTGACGGTGAGCCGTGCATTGTTTTTGTGGACACGCCCGGATTTCAGAATCCGGTGCAGACCCTGGGCTGGATGCGCAAACACCCGATGCCCGAAGGAAAAATGGTCGAAGCATTTCTTCTGGAACACGCCGACGATCCCGGACTGGAGCACGAACGCGAACTCTTGACTCCGCTCACCCGGGGCGCCGGACTTATCTATGTGGCCGACGCCTCCCGGCCGCTGCGTCAGGTCGATCTGGCGGAAATGGAGATTCTGCGGCTGACGGGCTGTCCGCGCATGGCCATCCTCAACTGCAAAACCGGCGAGGAAGGTTTTCTGGAGGAATGGAAGAACGCCCTGCGCAGGCATTTCAACGCGGTGCGCATGTTCAACGCCCTGGCCGCCACCTTCGCCGAAAGACTGCGGCTTCTGGAGAGTCTGCGCGTGATCGAACAGGACTGGGAAGCCGCCCTCGGCCGGGTCATCGGCGCCTTTGTCCGGGACTGGGAACGCAGAAACGCGGAATGCGCCGCCCTGGCCTGCGAATTCCTGAACCGGATTCTGGACATGCGGGAAGAGGCGGAACTGGACGATCCCGCCCGGCGCAAGGAAATGGAAACCCGCCTGACCGGCCGCCTGGAAGACCGCATCCGGGCCGGGGAAGCCCGTCTGCACGCCGAGGTCTGCCGATTGTTCCGCCACGATCCCCGGTCGTTTTCACTGCCCGGACAGTCCATGCTTCAGGAAGACCTTCTCTCCCGCACGACATGGCAGGTGTTCGGCCTGAGCCGGACCAAACTGGCTGCAGCGGCCGCGGCCGCGGGCGGAGCCGCCGGAGCCGTGGTCGATGTGGCCGCTCTGGGACACAGTCTGGGGCTTTTCGCGGCCGTTGGCGGCGCGGCGGCGGGACTGGCCGCCCTGTTTCAGGGCGAGCGTCTGGTCCGCAAACGCGTGCTCGGCATGGAAATAGGACAGAGAACCGTGCGGGTGGGACCGGTCAGCACGGTGCAGTGGGTTTACATCCTGCTGGACCGCTTCCTGCTCCACTACTGGCATGTGATCCACTGGGCGCACGCCCGCCGCGACGAGGATATACTGCCCGCGGAAATGGAAGAGCGCGGCAGACTCGGGCTGACCAGCACCTGGAGCGGCGAAGACCGGAAGATCTGCGCCGAATATTTCCGGGTCAGAACGAACGAGGACGCTTCCAGCCCGGAGCTGGAGGAAAGCCTGCGCCGGATTCTCGAAAGAGAGCTCGGGGCCATGTCCTCGCGCTGAATATGGCTGGTCGTGGAGCTAAGGCCTCAAAAAAGCATGGTCTTCACCTTGTGAAGCGTTCTTTTTTGTCGTATCCGCTTTCCCAGAATCGAAATTTTAAGGCATGAAATTTTCCTCAACCCATATATAAAGGAGAACGACATGGCGGATTTCAACAAGATTCTGGAACCTGGGGATTATGAAAACGGCGTGGTCAATGTGGTGGTGGAAATTCCCGCCGGCTCCTGCCACAAAATCGAATGGGACCGCAAAATGGCCGCATTCAAGCTGGATCGGGTGGAGCCGCAGATATACGCCAAACCCGTCAACTACGGTTTCATCCCCCAAACTCTGGATGAAGACGGCGACGAGCTGGACGTTCTGCTGTTGACGGACCACCCGCTGACCACCGGAATTTTTCTCGAAGCCAGGATTCTCGGCGTCATGAAATTCGTCGATGACAACGAGGTGGACGACAAGATCGTCGTTGTCCCCGCCGACGACCGCAATACCGGAAACTTCCTGAAGAAACTGGAAGACATCCCGCAGCAGCTGATCAAACAGATCGAGCATCACTTCAATCACTACAAGGACCTGAAAAAGCCCGGCTCCACGAAGGTCGAAGGCTGGCATGGTCTGGACGAAGCCAAAAAGGTCATCAAGGACGCCATCGCCCGCTGGAAAAAATAGATTCCACCCGGGCCGGAGGAGGCGGTAACTGAAAGACGGCGGGCGCCGGCACTGTCTCAGGAAAGTGCCGGCGCTTTGTTGTCCGGGAGGCGCGCATGGCTGATATCATCGTACTGGACGACGTTTCCGACGCGGGAGTTCTGATCAAGCGGATTCTCGAACGGCAGGGACACAAGGTTCAGGTTTTCACCGAAGAGGAAAGCGCGATCCGGCATGTGGCCAGAAAAAACGTGGATCTGGCCATACTGGACATGAAACTGGAAAAGATGACCGGCATCGAGGTGCTGTCCAGAATGAAACAGGTCCGGCCGGAATTGAAGGCCATCATGCTGACCGGATACCCGAGCCTGGAGACGGCCCGCGAATCCCTGCGTCTTGGGGCCAGCGCCTATTGCGTCAAACCCATAGACAAGGAAGAGCTGGAGATGAAAACCGCCGAGGTCCTGCGGGAAGCCACCTCATGAACCCGGCAGGCTGACGCCGAAAACCGGGGGCGGACGCGATACGGATCCCGGTCCGGAAAGCCAGACATCTTCCATTGCGGAAAGACCGCGTTTCCCGCAAGCCGCCCGCCGGAAAAAAGCCTCAGGACTCCTGGCGGTCCATCCCCAGAGCCGTCCACGGCGCAGGCGAGAGCGGCGCATACCCCCGGCTCTGCGCGGCGGCATCCAGATGTACGAGCTCCAAAGCGGCAAGATCGACATCCGTTCTGGACCCGCTCTCCACGAGATCCAGACACAGAAGATAGCGGCGGCAGGCCTCGCAGGCGTAGATATGCTCTCTGGGAGCATCCGGCGTGGAGAAACGGGTCAGCTGTTCGTGATCCTGATTGCCGCACGCGGGGCAGGCCACACGCACGAATCTCCAGCGATGCAGACAGGCCGGACAGTGATGCCATATTTCGCCGCTCTTGGAGACCAGAAATTCCGACGGATCGGGATGGTTCTCCAGCACAGCCACGTCCGGTTCCGACCCGCAGACCGGACAGTAGGGCCTGCGCCACAATTCCGTTGATATTCCGTTCAGAAGCGCAGTCCGGGCCGCCGCCATGACCGGCGCCCAGGCGGACCGCAGACACAGCAGCAAAAGCTCCGGCGCCGCGCCGCTCTGCTTTGCCGCAAGGCCGATAGCTTCGGCGTCGGCGTGCATCAGCGCCCGCAAGGCTTGCTCCAGCCACTCTCCTTCCGGAAGAATCCGCTCAAGACGGGCCAGAGTTTCCCGCAGATCGGGAAAAATGCCGCCCAGAACGGGCCAGACACGGGCGGCCGACAGCCGGAATGACGGAATGAAAAGACCGGGCCGGACCGCATGCACGATGGGAACGCCGGACAGGAGATCCTTCCCGCTCGGAGAAGCCGGGATATCCAGAGGACCGAGTTCCTCACGGACATCCTTCTGACAGCGCAGCAATCTGCCGAAACGGTCGATAATCTCGCGAAAGGGCTCATGGCGGGCGGACATGTCCTCTCCCCTTTTTCCGGAAACAGGCATGGTCTCTCCTTGAAAAAACCGGCCCGCCGGGATGCCGACGGGCCGGAACGAATTGATGAACGGATGCCGGTCAGCCGATGATATGCCTGAACGGTCTGGCCAGGTTGGCCAGAAATTCTCCCCGGTCCAGCGGCCGGGGCTGGCGGCAGGCGTAATCATGATACATGGCTCTGGGCTGGGTCACGAGGAAGATGACCGACAGGTCCTCCACATCCAGCAATTCAGCCTTGGGATGCTCCTTCTTGACCTTTTCGAGCCGCTCCTCGGCCAGACGGATCATGTCGTCCCGCTCGCCGAAGCTCATGGTCCCGGTGCAGCAGGTTTTCACGCACATGGGTTCCAGACCCGCATGCACGCGATCGATGCACATGTCGCATTTACTCAGCATGCCGGTTTCCGGATTGCGGCGCGGAACGTTGTACGGACAGGAATCGATGATTTCCTGGCACTGTTCCTCGGTCAGCTCCTTGCATTTTTCCGTACAGACCACGATGCCCGTGGCCTCGTCGATGACGATGGCCTCATCCACGTACGGGTCGGAGGCCATCTTGCATCCGGGCTGCAGGCAATGGCGGCACTGGTCGGGAAAGAAGAGCCAGTGCACCCGCCCGTCGATCCTGTGCTCGGAGAAGCGGACCAGTTTGTTGTTCTGGGGAGTGAAGTCCGGCGGATTCTGATGCGTGCCGGTCTGTTTGGTGGGCACGGCCTCGAATCCTTTCCACTGTTTGCAGGCCACCTGACAGGCGCGGCACGCCGTGCAGCGGCTGGTATCGATGAAGATGCTTTTGCTCATGGCGTTCCTCCCTTCTTAGATGGCCAGTTCCTTCACCTTGGAAGCCTTGCGCACGTTCACCAGACAGGCCTTGTATTCCGGAATGGTGGTGTTGGGGTCTCCCACGGACGGAGTCAGACGGTTGGTGGCGTCGCCCACGCCGGGCGTGGTCCAGCCGAAACAGAAGGGCATGCCGACGAGATGCACTGTTTTGCCCTGAACTTTAAGAGGCGTCATGCGCACCGTGACCATGGCAATGGCCTCGACCTTGCCGCGAATGCTCTCCACGATGACGGGATCGCCGTTCTTGATGCCTTTTTCCTCGGCCAGTTCGTGGCTCATCTCCACATAGAGCTGCGGCTCGGTCTCCAGCAGATACGGCGTGTTTCGCGTATCGCCGCCGCCGCACCAGTGCTCCGTCAGGCTGTAGGTGGTCAGCACGATGGGATACTTCGGGTCCGCGGGCTTGGCCAGCAGGTCCTTGTCGCTGCTGGTGAAGGCCATGCACGGGTTATTCATCTGCGAAGAGAAGGGATTCCTGGCCACAGGCGTTTCCGCAGGCTCGTAATGCTCCGGGAAAGGACCGTCCACGCGGCCCGGCCCGAAGAGCTGGCCGTGCCCTTCCGTGTGCATGATGAACGGATAGGTGCCCTTTTCCATGGCCATCGGCGGCGCGCCGCCATCCGGCGTGTCCCCGACCCACTTGCCGTCCTTCCAGGCGATAACCGGCAGTTCCGGATTGAAGGGTCTGCCGTTCACATCCACCGAAGCCCGATTATAGAGGATGCGCCGGTTCATGGGCCAGGCCCAGGAATAGTTGGGGAACAGGCCCAGTTTGGCGTCCAGAGGCGTCTGGTTCAGATCCCTCCGCTTGGCCAGGTTCTGATCCTTAGCCGGATATCCGCCGCAGTAGACCCAGTTCAGGCTGGTGGTGGAGCCGTCGTCCTGAAGCAGAGCGAAACCCGGCACCTGCTCGCCCTTTTTGTAGGCTTTGCCTTTGATGGTCACGTCGCGGGTGAACACGCCGTTGATCTGGCGGGCCACTTCCTCGGCGTCATACTCGTCGGGCCAGGCATGGTTCAGCACGCCCTCGGGGAAAGCGCCCTTTTCCTTCTCATACAGGGTGCGCACGCGCTTCATGATCTCCACGATCATCCAACCCATGGACTTGCTCTGCCCCATGGGTTCATAGCCCTTGAAGTGCCACTGGTGCCAGCGGCCGGAATTGGATGTGGTGCCCTCTTTTTCACCGCGCTGGCAGGACGGCAGCAAAAAGACCTCCGTCTTGATCTTCTTGGGATCAAGGCCAGGTTCACGCCAGAAGGAGCTGGTCTCGGTGTCGTGGGCCTCGCCCATGACCAGCCAGTCCAAGTTCTGGAGAGCTCTGCGGATCTTGTGTGTATTGGGCATGCTCTGGGCCGGATTGTGCCCGAAAATCATGCCGCCACGGATTTTCCCGGCATACATTTTATCGAACATGAACAGGTTGGCATAGTTTGCTCCTGCCTCAGCCTTAGGCAGCCAGGCGTATCCGAAGTCATTTTCCGCTGTGGCGTTGTCACCAAACCAGCCCTTGAGCAGACTGACCACGTACTTGGGCCGGTTGCCCCACCAGTTGACGCTTTTGGGGTCGTTGGTGACGGGCGTGTTGGCCTTGAGGTACTCCGCCAGGGTGGGCCAGGCCGTAGTCGGCATGGCGTTGTATCCGGGGAGAATGTGCCACAGCAGCGCGTGGTCCGTAGAACCCTGGACATTGGGCTCGCCGCGCAGGGCGTTCACGCCGCCGCCGGCCACACCGATATTGCCCAGAAGCAGCTGGATCATGGCCGCCAGCCGGATATTCTGCACGCCCACAGTATGCTGGGTCCAGCCCAGAGCGTACATCATGGTGCCAGCCTTGTCCGGCTTGCCCGTGGCCGTGTAGATTTCATAGACCGCGAGCAGGTTTTCCTTGGACACGCCGGTAATGGAAGACACCGTATCCAGATCGTAGCGCTCGTAATGCTTGGCCATGAGCTGGTACACACAGCGCGGATCTTTCAGGGTCTTATCCCGTTTGGGCACGCCCTTTTCGTCCTTGGCGAAGGCCCACTTCTTCCGGTCGTACTTGCGCGTGGCGGCGTCATATCCGGAAAAAAGGCCGTCCTTGAACTCGTATTCATCTCCCAGAATAAAGGAAGCGTTGGTATATTCGGTGACGTACTCCTTGTGGATCAGGTCCTTGTCCAGAATATATTTGAGCATGCCTCCCAAAAAGGCGATATCCGTGCCCGACCGCAGAGGCACGTGCATGTCGGATCTGGCCGAGGTCCGCGAAAATTTCGGATCCACATGGATCACTTTTGCTCCCGCGTCCTTGGCCTTCAGCACCCATTTGAAAGAAATGGGATGGTGCTCGGCAGCATTGCTGCCCATGATCAGAATAACATTGGCGTTTTTGATGTCGATCCAATGCTGGGTCATCGCGCCGCGTCCGAACGACTCTGCCAGAGCCGGTACAGTGGGGCTGTGTCAGACCCGGGCCTGATGATCGATATATACGCCTCCCAAAGCTCTTGTCATCTGATGGACCAGCGCACATTCCTCGTTGTCCATCTGCGAGGTGCCCAAATGAAAATAGGATTCCCAGCGGTTCACAGGCTGACCTTTCTCGTTGGTCTCAATGAAATCCTTGTCGCGGGTGTCCTTGATCCTGCGGGCGATGCTGTCGAGCATCCAGTCCCAGTCCTTTTCCTCCCACTTGTCGCTGCCCGGAGCACGATACCTTGGTTTCAGCACGCGGTGGTCGCTGACATGCATGGCGTAGAAGGCCGCCCCCTTGGGACACAAAGAGCCTTCGCTGACGGGATAGTCAGGATCGCCTTCGGAACTGACAATCTGACCGTTTTTGATGTGCATGATGATCTGACAGCCGCAAGAACAGAAGGGACACGTAGATATGACTTCCTTGGCCCCCTCGATCTTCAGGGCCTTGGCGTACGCGTAAGCCGGCTTCAGATCGAACCCCAGTTGTCCCAGAGACACGGCGGCGACGCCCGCTCCGGTCAGTTTCATGAATCCCCGCCTCGAAAAAGTAGCCATCAAGACCTCCTTTGGTGCTTGGGTTCCCGATCCGCAATGCGGCAAATGCAGTGCGCCTTGCGGCTTTCAGACGGGAGCAGCCTACCATCCCGGCCAATTTTATCAATATGCTATAAATAATACAATGAGCCGCACACAATCCGGAAAATAAGATGTGGACATCCGGATTTTCCACGGATTTCAGGCACAAAAAAAGGCTGTGCGCACTGCGCACAACCTTGAGAAATCTGGTCGGGATGGCGCGATTTGAACGCGCGGTCTCTGCGTCCCGAACGCAGCGCTCTACCAGACTGAGCCACATCCCGAATGAGGTGACGCTAGTTAGCCAAGGCAATCACCATTGGCAAGCACTTTTTCATCGGCCTCCGGCCGCGCTCTTCAGGTTTTCAATGCGGTCCAGATCATGTGAAAGCCCATGAAGAGCAGCATGAGAAAGAGGCTCCGCCGGAAGGAACGGTCGCTCAGGTTGCCGGAAACGCGCATGCCCGCCCAGCAGCCGAGCATCACAGCGGGAAGAGCGAACACAAAAAGGACGAATGTGCGGAATGTATGCAGTCCTGCTACACAGTGGGAAATGATGATCAAAGCGCCACTGACCAGAAAAAACGCTCCCAGAGCGGCCTTTATAGCCTGCTGGGATCCTCCTCGCAGGGACAGATACACAGCCAGGGGCGGCCCGTTCACACCAAAAGCCGTGCCCAGGCTGGTGGAGAGAAAGCCCGTCAGAATGGCCCAGAATGGACCGGGATTCCGGCCTCCCGCCGGGGCGGCCCAAAGCCCCCACAAGGCGTACAGTACAAGCAGAAAGCCCAGCCCACATTTCAGTGCGGATTCAGGGGCATGGCGCAGAAGCAGCACTCCGCAGACAGCTCCCGGAATTCCTCCGGAAAAAAGCGGTCCGATGCCCGTATACTCCAGATACCGCCGGTAGCTCCAGGTCATCTGTATATTGAGAGCAAAAACCACGAGGGCGCAGCTGGAGACAGCAAGGGCCATATCATTGTTCAGTGCCGCGATGGGCATGGCCACAAGAGCCGCGCCGAATCCGGCCACTCCGTTGACGAATCCGCCCAGAAACCATCCCAACGCCGCAATCAGCATGGCATGCGTCAGATCCATGCCCCGCTCCAAATCTCTGCACAGGCGGCCGGGTCAGGCGTCCAGCCCCAAAACACGCCGTGCATTGGCATACATGACCTTGTGCCGCACCCCAGGTGAAAGAGGGAAGACCGCATACGCCTCCAGAGCGTCCTCAAGCTCGACAAACGGATGGGCACTGGCAAAAAGTACCTTGTCCTGAATAACGGTGTTCATGGCCTGTACGAAAACATCGGCCATGGGGGCGCGCTCGTACTCGGAAAAATCCATGTACACGTTGGCATTGCGCTGACAGGCGTAAATACTCTCGTTGACATAAGGGTATCCGCCGTGACTCATGATCAGCGTCAGTTCCGGAAAATCACGGGCCACCCGGTCCACATGCCGGGGGTCGGCATAATCCATAATGGCTCCGGGGACCTGAGGCGGCGGCGCCATGGTGATGAAAACAGGCAATCCGAGCTCCGCACATTTGGCATATACGGGGTAAAAACGCGCCTCGCAGGCAGGGATATGAGCCAGATACGGATCGATGGCAATGCCCCGCATCCCGTATTCTTCGGCTGCGCGTACGATTTCATGGACCGCCGCCATTTTCTTGTGCGGATCGATGCCCCAAAAACCCACAAACTTGCCCGGATATGCCCGGCAGAATTGCAATACGCTGTGATTGTTGGCAGGCGCGGCGTAAGTACTCTCGCAATCGCGGCCGGTGATGACGGCAAGCTCCACGCCCCGACGATCCAAATCCTCCACGATTTCCGGCAGAGAGCGCGATACGCGGGCATCAAAGCCGATGGCTTTGCAGGCCGCCCTGAACATGGCGCTGCTCTTGATGCCATCAATGATTTCCGGCGTGTTGGGCCGGAAGCGAAAATCGATAATCCGCATAAAAACTCCTTCCTGTTGCCCTACAGTGTACTCGCGCAAAGCCTCCCGCTCTCGACTGCTTGGTGCACGTCCTAAACGGTCCATTATTATTTCCGGACAAAGAAAAGCGGAATCTCCGGGACATAGGTGATGAGCAGCAAAACCAGAATCATGAGAGCCATCATGGGGATGGCGGCTCTGGAGAGTCTGGCCAAGTTCGCTTTGGAGATGCCGCTGGCCACGAAAAGATTCACTCCCACAGGCGGGGTGATGAATCCGATAGCCAGATTAACGACCATGATGATGCCGAAATGCAGTGGAGAAACGCCGACCTGTGTTACCACTGGAAGCAGGATGGGCGAGAGAATGACGATGGCCGCCAGAGCTTCCATGAACACCCCCACCAGCAGCAACAGGATATTGATCAGCAGCAGAATGAAGAGCTTGCTTTCCGTGACGCTCAGAATGGCCCGCGCAATGGAGCCCGGCACGTCTTCGAGGGTCATGATGTTGCCGAAAAGTGTGGCCATGGCCATGAGAACAATAATCGTGGCCGAAGTTTCAGCAGCTTCCACACAGCAGCGGCAAAGCCCGCGCGCGTCCAGTTCCCGGTACACGAACACGCCCACGAAAAGACCGTAAAATGCGGCCACGGCGGCCGCCTCGGTGGGCGTCATGAGCCCCCCGTATATTCCGCCCAGCACAATGACCGGCACCATAAGCGCCCATTTGGCATTCCAGACGGCCCGAACGAAGGAAACAAGGCTCCGCGGCCGTGCCTCGCCATGCCAACCTCTGGTTCTGGAATGAATGTACGCATACCCCATGAGCACAAGCCCCGTCAGAATACCGGGTACAATGCCACCGAGAAAAAGATCGCCGATGGAAACCTGGGCGGAAATGCCATACACTACGAAAGGATTGCTGGGCGGGATCATGACGCCGATGGCTCCGGCCGCAGCGACCAGAGCGCCGGCGAAAAACTTGTCATATCCGCGCTCGATCATGGCCGGAACGGTCAGGGCTCCGATGGCTGCCACAGTGGCTGGACCGGAACCGCTGATGGCCCCGAAGAACATGCATGTGGCCACGGTGACCAGAGCCATGCCACCGTACAGACCACCCAGCATTTCGTCGGCCAGTGCCAGAAGACGCTGGGAAAGTCCTCCTGCGCCCATGAACACTCCCGCGGCGATGAAGAAGGGAATGGCCATGATGGGAAAGCTGTCGATGGAAGTGAACGCGGTCTGGGCCAGATACTCCACGGGCAGAGTTTCAGCACAAATGACCGTCGCCAGAGTGGACAGTCCCAGAGATATGGCGATGGGCACCCCCAATATGCACAATACCGCGAAATACCCGAATAATGCGGGCAAAGGATCAATATACTCCATCAGCACCACAGGAGAAACGACAACCGCCACGGCAATCAGACTCAGCAACGTATCCCGGATCCCGCAGACGCGCGCCTGAGCGGCCAAATCCTGGAGCAGTCGGATACTCATGAGACCGAACCCCAGAGGCAAAACCAAGTATGGTATGATGAAGGAAATACGCAGTGCCGTGGTTCGCTGCGGAAATTCCATCAATCGCTCAATCTGCGCCCATCCAGTCCAGCAGATGGTCAGTGTCAGCATCAGAAAAAACACATCAACCACGATCCAGCTGGCGTTCCGCCACCGTGGAGGTAACCTGTCGTAAACAATGTCAATACGTATGGAACTGCGTTTTTTGATCGCCACGGACAAAGCCAGATAGGTTATCCAGATGAAAACGTATCGTGAAAGTTCTTCCGTCCAGACAGCCGCTCCAGCGGTCTGGACAAAATGTGTGACGATATACCTGTATGCTGTCTGGAACGTGATGAAAAAAATGATAGAGAGAAGACCGCTTACAAGAAATATGCTCTCAAAGTCTTGGTTGATCCGCCCAAGTATGTTCTGGAGTTCATTCCGGATATTCACGCGTCTCATCTCCATTGCGGCGCAGGCCAGTTGATGCTCCATGTGCTTCTCCATCCTTTTTCCGACAATGGCAGAACCTCGTTCCCTTCATAAACATTGTCCCCAGCGGATCGCCGCCGGGGACATGCATTTACTGCTGTGTTTCTATGATAAGCTGTAACAGTCTGGCGGGGACCTGCTTGGCAAACTCATCTCTGACAGGAGCGGTGAGTTCCTTCAGCCGAGCGCGTTCATCGTCGCTTAAAATAGTCACTTCGATGCCTTTTTCTTTGAATGCTTCCCAGGCCTTCTCTTCCAGCCGAACAGTTTCCTTCCGCTGCCATGTCAGGGCTTCCCGGGCGGCATCCTGAATGATCCCCTGCTGTTCAGGAGTAAGGGAATCCCACTTCTTCCTGTTCATGAGCAGCAGATGCATACTGTAGTTATGGTTGGAATCCATGGCATACTTCAGCACTTCGGTGTGCTTGGCGTCGTTCAGCAGAGAGAATGTATTGCCTTCGGCGTCCACAGTTCCCTGTTGCAGCGCAGTATACGTCTCACCCCAGGCCACCGGCGCGGGATTCATGCCCAATGCCTTGGCTACGCCCACCTCCACAGGGGAATCAGTGGTCCGGATTTTGAGGTTGGCCAAATCGGCCACTGACCGGATGGGTTTTTTGGTGCTCACGAAATTTCGGTACCCGTACTCGCTGAACATGATGGTGGTCAGCCCGATGCTGTTGGCCACGTTCTCCAGTTCCTTGCCCAGATCTCCCTCGTCCAGAGCCTTGTACAGATTCCGCTGAAACTTCGGATCCGTGATGTAAGGCAGGTCGATAGCCATGTACGCGCTGCTGAAGCTGGCCATATTCGGCGTGGAACTGGAGGACATGTCCAATGTTCCGGCCTGAGCGGCCTCAGTGGTTACCCGGTCGCTTCCCAACTGGGCGTTGCCGAAAATCTGGATGCGGATTTTCTTCTCGCTTTTCTTTTCTACCAGTTCCTTGAACTTTTCATACCCGAGAGTCACGTTGTTTCCCGGAGCCATAGGGTGACCGAGGCGCAAGGTCAGCGGCTTCTCCGCCCAGACCGTGCCTACCGTCCCCAGCATGACGATGCCCGCCAACATGAAAAGAAAACTCTTCTTCATTTCTGTTCCTCCCGGATAAAGATTTGAATCAGACTTCCATGCTCCCTTCTGGTTGCGGGAAGAGCAGAATACATGCCATGCAAATGAGCTTTATCTCGAACGTGAAAATATTTTTATTTTTTTATTACAGCATGTTATATTAATCATTATAAAAAAATCTTCCCATAAGTTGAAATACAGGTCGCAAATATGCACCTATAGAGAAATAATACCGTTTACCCAAAAGCTGCTGCAAGAACATTCTCACAAAGCGTGTCCCAGTAAAGAGCACGAGCAGTGCGTTTTGTATTTTCGCAACTCAATCAAAAAGTTTATTCCTCTAAATCGAAGCATATTTGCAACATTTTTCCGTGCATTAATAACACTTAGTTTCATTTGATGTAATTATGCATCATTTATTTTTTGATATTTTTTTCTCAAATAAAATTTTTAAATGTATCTCCACATAATACCAGTCTTCTCGTGTTGTTATGGATATTGGCATGGAGGGTGCTTTTACTCTTTTATTCCGGGCGCAACGCACGTGAAGGATGAAACCGCCCGCACAACGCTTTCATCAACAGACTGAAAATCAGGAGCAATGCCATGACCAGATTTACGTGTGAATGCATGTCCCCTCAGGAACAGCGTCTTCATGACAAGATAGAGGGCAAGGAAGACAGGTTCCGCAAAACACACAGCCGCGTATTCACGCTGCTGGAACGCTTCGACGGCCAAAAGCCGCGCATTGATATCGAGCGGGCTCTCTATTTCACGCAATCCATGCGCCAAACCGAAGGCCAGCCGCTTGTTTTGCGCTGGGCCAAAGCACTCATGCACATCGCCCGGAACATCACCGTCCATGTTCAGGATGGTCAGCTGCTCCTCGGCCGCGCCGGATGCGACGGGCGCTACGGCATTCTTTACCCCGAACTGGACGGCGATTTCCTGGACATCGCCGTGCGCGACCTCCCCACCCGCCAGCAATCTCCTGCCACCATCACCCCCGAAGACGCCAAGATCGTGGTGGAAGAAATAGCTCCGTACTGGAAAGGCAAGACCTACCACGAGGCTCTGAATGCCGCCCTGCCGCCCGAAGTGCATAAGCTGACCTACGACGACCCCGAGGGACTCATCTCCCGCTTCATTGTCAACGAGACTTCGTCGTTCCGTTCATCCATTCAATGGGTACACGACTATGAAAAAGTTCTTAAGCGCGGCTTCAACGGCATCAGGGCAGAGGCCCAGGAAAAACTGGAGGCCCTTGATCCGCTGAGTCCTGTGGACAGCTGCGAAAAAAAACCTTTTCTGGAAGCCGTGATCCTGGTTTGCGATGCCATCGTGCTGTGGGCCAGACGCCATGCTGAGGCGGCCAGAGAAGCCGCAGCCGTGGAACAGGATCCAGTGCGCAAGGCGGAACTGCTGCGCATGGCCGAAAATGCCGAACACGTGCCCGGCAATCCGGCCCGCAACTTCTATGAAGCCGTGCAGAGCCAGTGGTTTACACAGATGTTCTCCCGTCTGGAGCAGAAAACAGGAACAACCATTTCCAACGGCCGCATGGACCAGTATTTCTACCCCTTCTACGCCAAAGATGTGGCCGACGGCGTGCTGACTGACGATAAAGCTCTGGAACTCATGGAATGTATGTGGGTGGGCATGGCCGAATTCATCGACATGTACATTTCACCCACGGGCGGGGCTTTCAACGAAGGATACGCGCACTGGGAAGCCGTGACCGTGGGCGGACAGACACCCTGCGGCCGCGACGCCACCAACGAGCTGACGCATCTGATTCTCAAGTCCAAGCGGGAATTTCCGCTGCATTATCCCGATCTGGCCGCACGCATCCATTCCCGGTCTCCTGAGAGCTACCTGTGGGATGTGGCCGAAACCATCCGGGACGGCTCCGGATTCCCCAAGCTCATCAACGACGAGGAAATCGTGCCTCTGTACGTATCCAAGGGAGCCACCTTCGCCGAAGCCCTCGATTACGCGGTGTCCGGTTGCACAGAGGCGCGCATGCCCAACCGCGACACCTACACCTCCGGCGGCGCGTATGTGAATTTCGCCGCGGCCGTGGAAATGGTGCTGCGCAACGGCCGAATGAAAAAATATGGCGACACGGTTCTCGGCGTCGAAACCGGAGATCCGCGCCGGTTCAAGAGCTGGGATGAATTCTGGAACGCTTACGTACAGCAGCATCTGCTGTTTCTGCGGACGGCTTTCATCCAGCAGTACATCATCAACAATCTCAGGGCGAAGCATTTTGCCCAGCCTATGGGCTCGGCCATGCACGACCTGTGCATGAAGCATTGCATCGACCTGCACCAGCCGCATATTCCCGAGGGCATCAACCTGGGTTATTTCGAATACATGGGCCTGGGCACGGTGGTGGACTCCCTGTCGGCCATCAAGAAGCTTGTCTTCGAGGACAGAAAGCTGACCATGGACGAGGTCATCACGGCCATCGACAACGACTTCGAAGGGTTTGAGGATGTCCGCGCCCTGCTGCACTCCGCTCCCTGCTATGGCAACAACGACGAATACGCCGACTCCATCGGCCGGGAGATCGACAGGATTTCCGTGGAATTCGGCGGCAAGTACAGCAAGGAACTGGGCATTCACAACGACGTGCGTTATGTGCCCTTCACTTCCCACGTGCCCTTCGGCAAAGTCGTCTCCGCCACACCCAACGGCCGCAAGGCCTTCACGCCCCTGTCCGACGGCTCTTCCGCGTCTCACGGCGCCGATGTGAACGGGCCCACGGCGATCCTGCTCTCCAACTACAATACCAAAAACATGGATATGCGCGATCGGGCCGCCCGCATGCTGAACATAAAGTTCACACCCAAGTGCGTGGAAGGCGAACGCGGTCTCGAAAAGCTGGTGGCCTTCATCCGCACCTTCTGCGACCTGAAGCTGTGGCATGTGCAGTTCAACGTCATCAACCGGGATACTCTCATCGCCGCCAAACAGGATCCGCAGAAGTACCGCAGTCTCATCGTGCGTATCGCCGGTTACAGCGCCTATTTCGTGGATCTCTCGCCCGACCTGCAGGACGACCTCATCGCCCGCACGGAACACGAGGCTATTTAATCCGCCTCTCTGCTCCAATCGCGGCTCCCGGGAATATCCATCCTCAGGGAGCCGCGAACCTCTCCACAAATGGAATGTGATCCTCGGGAGAGGCTGAAGTAAACATCTGCAAAAAGGACAGTATA
>JAUMXF010000145.1 GCA_030529235.1 Pseudomonadota bacterium | reverse complement strand
CTGGAGGCCACTCCGGCCGAAGGCACGAGCTACCGCCTGGCCAAGATCGACAAGAAGCTCTACGCCGACATCCAGGCCTCCGGAAACGGCGTGCCCTATTACACCAACTCCACCCTGCTGCCGGTGGGCCACACCGAGGATGTCTTCACCGCCCTGGAACATCAGAACCGCCTGCAACCCATGTACACGGGCGGCACCGTGTTCCACAGCTTTCTGGGCGAGTCCGCTCCGGACATGGAGTCTCTTCAGAAATTCATTGTGCGCGCCTTAAGCGAGACCAAGATCCCCTATATCTCCATTACGCCGACCTTCTCGGTCTGCAAGGATCACGGCTATCTGACCGGAGAGCAGGCCATATGCCCGACCTGCGGCGCGGAAACCGAAGTTTATACGCGGGTGGTGGGGTATTACCGGCCCGTCAAGTTGTGGAACAAGGGCAAACAGGCCGAATACAAGGACCGGGTGGAGTATTCTCAGGCATCCTGCTTTGAGTGAAAGACAGAAAAGATAGAAATGATGCGGGACGCCGTTCCGTGCCATCATCCGGACGCGGCGAACCCGCTTCCATGATCGTAAAGGGCCTCGGAGAATATCTTCGAGGCCCTTTGTTTCGCGTTACTGCCTATTGCAGCCTTCAAGTTCGGGGCCTGCTTCTATAAGGATGGATGGATCAAAGACCTGGTTGACACGAGAATGCGGGGATGGTGTGAATAATTCATCGTAGCAATAAATTGTCCCGCAATGACGCCGAGGAGGTGCCGCATGAATCTGAAAAACTGTGTCATGGCCCTTTGTGTCTCCACCCTTATGCTCTGTTGTACATCCGCTTTGGCCCGCATGCTTGCGGACACGGTGTACCACAACGGAACGATCTACACGATGACGGAAACTCCCGAAGAAGCGAAAGACCCGGCCAATGCCAAAACGGTGGACGTGGTGGCCGTCAGGGACGGAGTCATTGTCTTCGCGGGTTCCAGCGCCGAGGCCGGGGCCGCCGGGTATCTGGCGCCGGAGAATGTCCGGCACATGGCCGATCTGCGGGGCAAAATCATGTATCCCGGCTTCATCGACGGGCATGGTCATTTTCCCTCTCAGGGAGAAAGCGATCTTTACCAGGTCAATCTGGGCAGCCCTCTGCTCGGCGGCCCGGCGGGCGACATGGACGCGCTGGTGGCCGCATTGAAGGCCAAAGCCGAAATCACCCCCGAGGGCGATCCCATCCTCGGCTGGAACTACGACGACACCATGCTGGCTGAAAAGCGCCATCCCACGAGGCATGACCTGGACCGGGCCAGTACCCGCCATCCCATCTACATCGGTCATATTTCCGGACACATGGGGGTGGCCAATTCCCGGGCCTTGGCCAAGTACAACGTGACCAGAGAGACGACGGTCACTGGCGTGGTCAAGGACGAAAGCGGCGAGCCCACCGGCCTGCTTATGGAACTGGAAGCCATGGGACTGGTGCCCCTGAAAGACGAATTACGCTCCAACGCCCGCGCCGGGATCGCCCGGGCCAGCCAGCTGTATGCGGCGGCGGGCGTGACATGCGCCGATGACGGGGCCTCAGTACTCCAGCAGAGGATACCCGGCTTTCAGGCCTGCCTGTCCGGCGGAACGCTGCAGCTGCGTGTGCTGGTGCACCCCGTCGGCTATTATCCCCGTAAAATCGATATGGACGGCAAACCGGTCTATATTGATGTCATGGGCTGGATGGGGCGGGCCGCTCTGGGGTGGCTCCAGGCTCCGGATGATCCTCTCCGTGAATACGCCGATGGTTCCAGTGCTCTTGCCATCGGCTCGGACATCACCAGCATGGATGTGGCCGTCTATGATCCCGTCACCAAAGAACGGACCGTCTCGCTTCCCGCGCCCGCAAATCTTCCTGCGGGCATGTTTCTGCTCGCGCCCTGGAAAATGTTTCTGGACGGGTCGCCGCAGGGCTATACCGCCTGGTTCAAGGACCCCGGATATTACGACTGGGACGGCCGTACGGCCGCGGAAAGCTTCGATCCGGCGGCCAAAAGCTTCATCGGTTTGCCGGGCACCCTCAATTTTCAGCCGGAAGATCTGGACAGATGGGTTGCGAATTATCATCGCTACGGCCAGAGCATAGAGGTGCACACCAACGGGCCGGCCGCCGCCGAGACTTTTCTGGCGGCCATCGAAAGAGCCGTGGCCTCTTTTCCGGACGTCTCGGACACCAGACATACCTTTATTCACGGACAGACCCTGGAGCGTCAGCATATTGAACGCATGATGGGGCTCTACCACGGTCTGCCCGGCACGGAAGGCATGTACACCGGCCTGAGCGGCGCTTTCGCGGGTGGAAAGGTGGACACGACCATGGGCGGCCTGCTCCCCTCCGGAAATCTGGGGGAACTGATGGCCGCCCAGAATCTTTTCGTCTCGTATTTCAACAACCACACCTATTTTTACGGGCACCGGCATTTCTCGAAGTTTTTCGGGCCGGGGCGGGCGAAAAACATGAGCCCCGCCGGATGGAGTCTGGCCTACGGCCAGCGGTTCTCTTTCCATAACGACACCCCTGTGACACCCATTTCTCCTCTGCGCAGCATCCAGTCGGGCGTAACCAGAGTCTGCGGCGACACAGATGACGGCTACGCCGTGACCGGTACCAGCCGGGAACTTGATGCCAGGGCCCGGTATCTGCCGAACATCTTTGCCACGGAAAAATCCGATTTCTGGGACTATGATCACCGGGTCAACGCCCTCCAAGCCCTGCACGCGATAACCACCGGTCCCGCCTGGCAGAACAGGATGGAGAATCGTCTGGGCTCCATCGAGTCCGGGAAGGCCGCGGACTTCACCATTCTGGACGAGGATGTCATCGCCGTCGCGGCGTCAGATCCCATGCGACTAGGCTCAGGCCTTATTAATTGCAAAAATGAGGAAAGTTGGTTAGCTGTCCCCA
>JAUMXF010000144.1 GCA_030529235.1 Pseudomonadota bacterium | reverse complement strand
GGGAGTCTGCCGCCCAGCGCGGCCCGCCGGAGCAGCGCCATTCTGGAGTGAAGCCGAGCCATGAATGAAAATTAGCATCTCGCCGCCGGGCTCTCAATGGGAAAAGTCCGCCGGCGGCGCCATCGCATCGGGACTTTGCGGCAGCGGCAAGTCTCAAACGGCAAGGGAGCCTCTGCGTGCTATTTTGTCCAAAAAGATAATTCTGTTTGATTATTTTTTCATTCAGCATATTCTTTTTCCGCGCAGCACAGCTGACAACAGTACCACAGGGAGAAAATATGTCCGCCAAAACACGTCTTCTGCTCGCGGCATGCCTGTTCGCCGCCGTGTTTCCCGTTCCGGGGGCCGCCCACACCCTCGAAGAGGTTGTCGTCGTGGGCAGGCCCATCATCGAGGACAATCATGTGGACCGCTTCGCCTCCACGTCCACGGTGGTCACCGAAAAACAGATGGACGACCTGAACGCGGCGGACCTAGGCACGGCCCTGCGCCGCACGCCCGGCGTGAACATTTCCCGGTACAATCCCATCGGCTCTTTCGGCGGGGCGGAGGGCGGCGGCATCTTCATCCGGGGCATGGGAGCCAGCCGTCCGGGAGGCGAAATCAAAACCTTCATCGACGGCGTGCCCATGTACATGGGCGTATGGAACCATCCGCTGCTGGACCTTTTGTCCATCGACCCGGCCCATTCCCTGCGCGTCCATAAAAGCCCGCAGCCGCAGATTTTCGGCAACGCCTTCGCGGCCATCAACATCGACCCCAAACGCAGGCGGGAGGAAGGCTTCGAGACCGGCCTGCACCTGGCCGGAGGCAGCTTCGGCACCTTCATCGAAAAGGCCGAGCACGGCGGCAGAACCGGCGCGGTGGATTATTTTCTGGGCCAGAGCTTCCGGCGTTCGGACGGGCACAGATCCCGCGCCGACGGACAGCTCTCCAACTATTTCGGCAGGGTCGGCGCGGAACTTGGCTCCAACTGGGATGTCAGCCTGTTCGGGCTGTACACGGACAACTTCGCGCACGATCCGGGCGAAGACGGCAAGGAATCCGCGACCCGCGCGGGCAAGTATACGACCCGCGCGGGCATGGGCGTCGCGTCCCTCGGACACGAATACGAAAATTTCGAGGGCGCGCTGAAACTGTTCGTCAACTCCGGCCAGGGGGACTGGCGTGACCAGCGGCCGCCGGACAAAAGGAATCTGAACAAATTCACCTTCTCCGGCGTGCGCGTCCATGAAAAAATACGCCCCTGGGCCGATGGGGAACTGATCATGGGCCTGGACTGGGATGTCATCACCGGCGAGGCCGATTTTGAAAAAAGATCCGGCGCGAAATCGGGCTGGGACGGCCCCACGCAACGCATCTTCTCGCCGTACGCGGCCTTCAGCCAGCTTTTCGGCGACCCGGACGGCCTGCATGTCATTCCGTCGGCCGGACTTCGGCACTACACGCACAGCGAATTCGACAGCGAAACGGCTCCCCACGCCGGAATCATTTTCGGCTACAAGGACACGCGGCTGCATGCCGGGTATTCCCGGGGCGTGATCTATCCCGGTCTGGAAGTGGTGGTCCTGTCCGAGCACGTCATTCCAAGGCTCGGAAAATCCTGGCGCGATCTCGAAGCGGAAACCCTCGACCACTACGAAATCGGCATCTCCCACACCTGGGACCGGCTTCGCGCGGATCTGACCTTTTTCCGGGACAAGGGCAAAAACCGGTACCTGATCGTCCCGCCGCCCCCTCCGCCGCCGGTTTACGCCAATCTGGGCGACTACACCGTCCGGGGAGTGGAGGCGACCCTGAACTTCTCCCCCACGGACGACCTAGCTCTGTTTCTGGGCGCGGCCTTTCTGGACAGCGACGAGGACAAACGGCCGTACGTCCCGGCCTCGACCATCAGCGCGGGCCTGAACTGGCGTTTTCTGGAACGCTTCCACCTGAGTCTGGACGCCCAGCGCGTCTCGGACATGTACGTCACCGCCCAGGCCCGGCGCAAAGGCCCGGCCGGAACGGTCAGGTCCGACGGCTATTTCCTGCTGAACGGCAAGCTGGCTTACGCCGTTCCCGTGGACGATTGGAAGATGGAAATCTTTCTGGCCGGGGAAAACCTCACGGACAGCGACTACGAGTATCTTCCGGGCTACCCCATGCCCGGCATAAACGGCATGCTCGGCCTGACGCTTGCGTTCTGAACATGAACGGGCAGCGCGCCTTCTTCGACAGCCGGGCCGAGGGGTGGGAAGAGCGGTGCTACCCACCCGACGTCCGGATCCGGCTGGAAGAGCTGGTGCGGGAGTTCGGCGTCGCGTCCGGCTCCCGCGTGCTGGACGCGGGCACCGGACCGGGAGTGCTCCAGCCCTGTCTGCGCCGCATTCTCGGAGATGACGGCATTCTCGCGGCCTTCGACATTTCGGGCAACATGATCCGCCAGGCCCGGCACAAACAACTCACCCCGCGGGACCTGTTCTTTCAGGGCGACGCGCTGCACATGGCCGTGCGCGGAAACTGGTTCGACCATGTCATCTGCTTTGCCGCGTTCCCGCATTTCGCCGATCCGGCTCTGGCGCTGGAAGAACTGGCCCGCGCGGCCAGACCGGGCGGAGAAGTCATCATCGCGCATCTGATGAGCCGCGAAGAACTGGCCAGACATCACGGCTCCGCGAAGGCCGTGGCGGACGACCTGCTCCCCCGCGCCACGGACATGGAGCGCTTCTTCCTCCGGGCCGGACTCTCCAGACCGGACATCACCGACCGTCCGGGACGCTATCTGGCCCGCGCCCGAAAAACCGGCGCAGCACAGCCGGACGCGGAATAACGCGCCAGCCCCTCCGCCCCGATTGCCTGACGGACCTTCAGGACATATGCTTGATGCCGCACGTTTTCTCCGCCGGACGGCCCGTCCATGCCGGGAAACGCACGGAACCAGCCATGACCATGACCG